>JALNZH010000208.1 GCA_023229405.1 Bacteroidota bacterium | reverse complement strand
GCATCTCAAATCCTTTACCATCGTCACGAATATAGAGATAGAGAGTCTTATTATGATATTGTAGCTCCACATTCGCATGCACTGCTTCTGAGTGCCGGCAAATATTGATCACCAGTTCCTTCATGATCAGCCAGACATGATGTTTGTGTTCAATCGTCAAGGGAATGTCGATTATTTTCGGTATTTGAACGTGGTACTCAATGCCTTTTGCATCGAACATCTCTTCAATAAACCTTCTACTTTTGCTAAGAAGGCTTCGCCAAGTGTCATCGTTGGAATTAATCGACCATACAATGTCTGTAATCCGTTCTTTCGCTTCGCGAGCGCTTTGAGAGATCATCTGCAGCAAGTACTGTCCTTTTTTTCCTTTAATACTGTTTAACTTGATAAGCGCCTCTGAATAAAAATCAATACTGCTCAGCGTTGCGCTTACATCATCATGGAGATCGCTGGCAATTTTATTGCGCAATAATTCTTTCTCTTTCACACGCTCATCTTCGGTTAGTTTAATTCGCAATCCAAATCCAATCGCAAAAAAAATCGCTTCAAAAATATTGGCATACATTAATCCATTGGTGAACAGTGATGTCGGTGGAAGAAATCCGATATTTCTTGAAGCCCGAGTAATAAATCCGATAAAAACAATACATATTCCGATAAAAAAGAAATACCCCGGTATATAACGTTGACGGAGTGTCGCCCCGGCAACGACAATCCACAGTACGGGGAATATTAATCCGACAATTGAAATCAGTTTGTATTCAATAACGCGGTCACCAGTGAAAATCAGCAATGGGAAACACATCGCACAGCCGGCGATGATTGATAACGTGAGATGAATTGCCGGATGGTAACGGCGTGTGTCCAATAATTCCTGAGCCACCAACGATCCGAAAATAAATATCCATGCTACAGCAAAGGTGATGAAATGTCCAATGAACCAAACGTTATCAATGAATATTAGTTGTTGAGCAAATCCGTAAAAAACAAGTTGATAGAGAAAATATCCAAAAATATGACATGAATAATACAAGTACCCGATATACCGTACGGTAACAAAAAGGGAAAGATGATACATGATGAGTGCCAAAAAAATTCCAAAATAAATACCAAAATATATCAGGCTCTCACCCGTTTCTTCAGAATATTCATGAGCCGATTTTATTGAGGCATTGACGATCATGCTGCTTGCAGTATGGACGCGGAAATAAATTTCTGTTTCCGAATGTTCTGCGAATGGAATGGGAAATACAGGAGTATGAAAATTTACGTAGCGTTGTTTGGCGGGAACCAGCGTTCCATTGAGTTTCCGTTGAAACGCACCTTTCCCATCGGGAAAAAATATCTCTACCGTATCGAGAGCAGCATATTCAAATTCAATCAGTTGAATGATTTGTTCATCGCTTGCATTCGCCATCCGACAGCGGATCCAGAGTGGATAGCGTGAATACCCTAACCTTCTTGCCACCGAATTCAAGGGATGGAATCGGATAGCATTGGACGGATCGCTGATCTCCAAAAAAGACATTCCTTCGGTAGAATCAACACAAATGTCAAAATAGGAAGAAAGAGAATGAGATTTTCCATTCTGTGATATCTCAACAATTCCGGCGCTTTTCCCTGCTGAGAGACAACAAAAAATCCAAAACACTACTCGTAGCAGTATTTTCATCGGACAATGCGACTTAGAAAATTGTCCACAAAGCTAAAGAATTCCTCCGAAGATTCTATATACGGAAAATGACCGCAGTGCTTCAGCGTCACATATACTGATCCTTGTATTGTTTTATGGAGCTCTTCCGCAAACATTGGTGGTATCACATCCGCATCACCGTGAAGAATAATTGTTGGTATTGACGTTCGGGATAACGGTTCCCGTAGATCAAACGGATAAAATTTTAACGAGGTGAGAAATGCCGGTATTAGATTTTTTGCAGTTTGCTCATTGAATGTCAGCGAAATTTTGTCGGCATCTTCTCTATTGTACACATAAGATCGAAATGTTACTCGCGCATAATCCTGAATCGCCGAAGGGTGAAAAAGTGTGAATTCATTCGATGCCAGTATTCGGGCTAATTCAAGACTATCCTGAGGTGTTGTTCTTAATGTTCTTTGTGTTATGAATTCCTGAAAATATCCAGATGTCGGTCCTGGCGAACTGACCAGAATTAGCGATTTTACATACTGCGGATAGCGAGAAGCATAGTGTATTGCAAGCAGGCTGCCCCAGGAATGTCCCAGCAGATTCACTTTTTCAATATTCAAAGCTTTGCGGAGTATTTCTAGATCCTCAACAAATTGTTTTGGTGACATTGAAACTGAATCTACGATACCGGTTGATTTTCCTGTCGCCCGCTGGTCATAAAAGATCAACTTATACCGCTTGGCCAACTGAATGAATTGAGGCAGAAGGTACGTGTGATCTAAACCGGGTCCGCCGTGCAGAATAACTACAGGTTCACCGCTGCCGATAATTGAGAAATATAAATTGGCTCGTTCCGCCTGTATGAATCCATCCTGGGGGAAGACATTATGAAAGGCAAAAAAAACAAAGGATGTAAGAATAGGAACTGAAAAACGGTATCTCCATTTCATGTTGACCTCTTGAAAAGACATTACTTCACTAAATTTTGGAGGTATCCCTTGAAGCATCGTGTGTTAGAAATTAATTCCAACTCCATGGGTAAATTAAAAAAAGACGAACAATGTTCGTCTTTTTTCTACAGCATCACAATGAATAGAAGCTATCTCAAAAACGATATTACTGTCATTCTGAACGAAATCCCCTAAATCGTAAAGTCGGATGAAGTGAAGAATCTGGTTCGAATAGTGTACTTCCAGGCAGATTCTTCATCCCGCGATGATCCATAGTATATGTGGGACTCAGAATAACGATGAACAAAAGTATTTTTGAGATAGCTTCTAACTATTTTCACCTAGTTCACATTACTTTTTTCCGGAAGCGGTTTCACTAGTACCAACATCCCTACTCAACTCCAACAACGAAGCACAGAAAACTCATCCAAAGCTAAATCTAAAAAATTAATTTTTCGATAAAAGAACCCGCAAGCCGAATTTTACTTCGACTTGCGGAACATCACCTGATACTATTTCATCAGCAACAATTTCTTCACCTCGGTGAATACTTCTTGTTTGCCATCTTTTATCGATGCCGCCATGATTTTGTACATATACATGCCGGAAGACAAACCGGAAGCATTCCACAGATACTGATAGTTCCCGGCCGAGAGCTGATTTTGTACGAGAGTTGTTATTTCTCTGCCAAGAGCATCAAATATTTTCAATGTTACCATGCTCTCCTCGGGGAGTCCAAACGAAATGGTGGTGCTCGGGTTGAATGGATTGGGATAGTTTTGGTTTAGGGAATATACGGTCGGAATTTGATCACCAAACCTCCCCACAGAAGTAACAATATCCGATCTGGGAGATTCGTTTCCAGAATAGTCTATTGCCGTAATCGCATAATAATATTTACTATTTTGCGATATAGTATTGTCAACATAGACTGTATCGGCAGAATATCCGATGAACGTACTTGAATCCGGTATGAACGAAGACTTTGTTGACCTGTATACTTTGTATGAGAACAGGTCGTTGTCCGGAACACCGTTCCACTTTAATGTATTTTGAGCCGGTCCTGTTGCTACAACATTAAGATTGGCAGGCGTCTGCGGTACCAAATTGTCCAAAGAAAATCCGCTGTCCGGCATCGAGAGTGAATATTGTGACGGAATCTGTGTGTGCGCCGAGACCTGATATTTTGAATAAAATAATCCGCGAGTTTTTGTGGAATCAAACAGTGTCGGGACAATAATGGAGTACAACGAATCGTTTAACGATGGAGCTTCTCCGACAAATACCCGTACCGAATCCATTCTCCAGACAACAAACTTTTGAATTCCGTTGTTGGCGGGACTCGGAGTATACTTCCACGTCACCTTCACTTGTTTTCCATTATCGTTGGGGACATCCCGTACGGAAAGTATTTTGGCGGGACTGATATTCATCCCCGGTACACCGTGATAGATCTGCCGCGCGCGATATGCGGATTGGCTGATGTCCGCAAGATTATCCCCGGCGAAAATTGCAATGGCCACTGTTAACGTTTCGGCGTTGGCTACAGTAAACGGTCCAGAATTTATTTGATTCCGTGTATCGGACGGATGTAACGCGGGAGTTACAAACTTTGTCAGGTTTGCCGTCGAACGAAAATAATTATTGTCTTCACCTATTAAGATAATTGCCGCACCGCTGACTGATTTGTTCAGCAACGAAAATCCATAGTAGCTTCCATCTTTCGTACCGCCGACTTCAAATCCGTAACTCATCTGCAACAGAGAATCGTATCCACCCCAGTTATTTCCAAATGCACCGATATCAAAATCGGTGGAAAATTGAGCGAATAAATCATCTACCATCGATCCGGATTGATTAATTATTTTAAATTCCATAATAGCGAATTTGTCATTCCCCGGATCCGAACTGATATGCACTGTCTGAAGAACTTTTACACCTATCGTTTTGGTCGGTTCCCATGCATCATCAAATTTTGTAGCAAACGAAAGAAAACCGGGAAACCTACCCGGAATATCGGTAAATCCTTCCAGCGGCCGGAAACTGTTTTGCGTTGAGTACAATCCGCCGGCAAATTTTGTGTCGTTGCGATCAACCAAACTAAAATCTGCCGCATACAATGCATTCTTCCCTTTGTAGTGAAGTCCTTTGTTAAACTGTCCCCACGCGCCTATTTTTCCGCGATGTGTGACATCAAGTTGTATTTGATTGTAGGCGGCACGAATTACTTCCGCATACACATACACTGTATCCGTGATCGAGCCGGAAGTATTCGTAACTGTTGCAATAATCGGGTACCAGCCAGATTGGTTCTCTGAAGGTATCCACAATACAGAATCTCCGGCAAAACCCATTCCTGCCGGGAGACTGTTAATCGTAATCGATGGAGCCGGCCATCCATCGGTCAGCAAATGTCCGGTAAATAAACCTCCGGTGACGGCTTCTCCAAACGGAGTGACCATAGTAAAACCGATCGGCGGAATGTTCACCGGTGCACCTTGCGGGAAAGGGAGCAGCTTAGCGTCAAACTGGACAACTAAATCGTTATGATTTGAAGTCTTATCAATTGTTGCGATGCTGCTTCCCGATGTATACGTACTATCCATTGGCCAATACCCGACAAGCCCAGCCTCATTTCCTGCAAGAACAGCTAGCATTGAAGCCTGGATTTCATTTTTTGTTCTGGCAGTATTCCACAATCGAACATCGTCGATCAATCCGAAAAAATATTGACTTGTGGTTCCTCCGATATAGAGTCCTGTATTTCCCGACCCGATGTTTGCACTAAATGGATTCGAAGCCACTAATGTATCATTGATATATAATCGCACCATCGATCCGTCATATGTACCTGCGATATGAGACCACTGACCGATACGAACCTTTTTACTGTCTTTCGCTACACCCCAATGTCCGCTGGTATCACCGTCAGAAATAACAAATTCAATTCTCGGATCATTTTCGCCATGACCGAAATTGTTGATTCGCAATTCGTAACTCTGCCACGGTTTAACATTACTATATGGTCGGGTAATGATTATGGCTCCGTTGCCCGGCGAGGGGGCTTTTATTGGAAAAATCCATGCTTCAAGGGTAATTGCCGTTCCCGTTATGACATATGCCGTCGGATTTGCATTCGGATTTACGGGTGTGGCATCCAATACTCGTATTCTTGCTCCGGCTCCGTTCACGTACGCCGATTTTGTATTGATTCCTCCTGCATACAACTTATGGATAGCCGGGCGGATGGGTGGAAGAATAGAGTCGTTTCCTGTAAAAAGGAATTTTCTGTTTTCATAAGGATTCGACGACAGTAAATCCCATCCGCCATTGGTAAATTTTTCACTAGGCAATGCACGGAATTTAAATTCGACGGTATCTCCCACGAAATGTGTGATCGGAGTGATATATTGATATTGCGATGTTACTCCAACCTTTGTCATTTTTGTACTGCTGTTCCAATTGTTAAAATCACCGTTCACAATAATGGAATCGGTAGTTCCGTCAAATCCATCAAGTAAAAACGAATCCACTTCGGCGATGAACGTAATGGATTTTGTCAACGGCGGCATACCTCCGCCAAATGCTGAATACACAATCTGGCTGCCGTTGATATCATCCAGCATCACATGATAATTGTCTCCGAACATCCGCTCATTATCAAGGAAAGCAACTCCGCCGTGCAGTGTGTCGGAACCAGAAAAAATCGCAGCATACTTATACTCCAAATGTTTATTCACATTGTTCGCGGAAAGAAACGTCAGTTTCACCGAAAATATGTTATCTCCGGCAATAGAATCACCGTGAGTATTGCTGCCATCATCGTATAGTTGAATGAGTTTAGAAGAGTCCGAGTAGTTCCACAGCACCGGCCATTGCAGCGGCAGATCCGAACCGGCAATGAATACTTTTTGTAAACCGGTAATAAGCAGATGATTGTATTGTTCCTTCGCCATATTCATATTGACTTGGAATGTAACCGATACATCGTTTGAAATTGTATTTTTTACATGTATATCGGGCGTATCAACCGGTATCGTTACCGCACCTCCGGCGTATGCATACTCACGATTGAAACTTGTCGTACCCTGATTATCCTCCCAACCAGAGTTAAGAAATTTGGTTGATGGAAACGCTCTGTATTTATACTGAATTGTTTGTCCCGCTAAACCTGTAGCATTTATTTTGTAAATAAAAATGTTCTGGTCAGCCGTCGGTATCATTCGTTCAATAGAATTCCAACCATTAAATGATCCATTCACGACGAGAGAGTCTGTTCCGGAACTAAAACCGGTGCTCAGTA
>JALNZH010000207.1 GCA_023229405.1 Bacteroidota bacterium | reverse complement strand
GGATCGAAACAGATCGGTGACAAAATATTTAACGAGATTTTTCATCCTATTGCTGTACAGTTGGTCGATCATTGCGATGCTGTTCTGCGAATTGGCGGTCCCTCGAACGGTGCGGATGAAATGGTAGAAACAGGCAAGGCGAAAGGAAAAGAAATCTTTCGGTCAATAACCGATCTCCCTCATCTGAAAAAACAATAGGACGGCAGAAATAATACCGCATAGTATCCTCTATCTACTCACTGATGATTTTTTGGAATCATCGTCATTTTTTCTCCGTTTGCAAAAAGAGAGCAAGAATCGGGTGGCGCAACAGTGTATTCATATTTACATTAGCAGTAGAAAAATTGAAAAACACTACCGTGAACAGTATGAATACACAAAAATCATTAAACTACCAGCGCATTGCAGATGCTATCAACTTCATCCGCACTAATTTTCACCGCCAGCCGCAATTGGACGAGATTGCGAAGAAAGTCCATCTGAGTCCGTACCATTTCCAACGCCTTTTTTCAGATTGGGCTGGCACAAGTCCGAAAAAATTTCTCCAGTACGTTACACTGGAACATGCAAAAAGGCTCTTGAAGGAACAGCAAGCCACTCTGCTTGATACAGCAATGGAAACAGGATTATCAAGCCCGGGACGACTGCACGACATGTTTATCACCATTGAAGGAATGACTCCTGCGGAGTATAAACATGGCGGTGTAGATTTGATCATAAATTACAGCTTTGCCGAAACGCCGTTCGGGGACGTGATGATTGCCTCAACACAGAAAGGAATCTGTTATCTTTCATTTTCAGATGATGGTGATGCATCACGAAAAGAATTAAACCGTCAATTCCCTGCCGCACAGTTCGTCCACCGGTTAGATCGTATTCAGCAAAATGCTTTGTTTATCTTCACCCAGGATTGGAAAAAACTAGATAAGATAAAACTCCATTTGAAGGGGACAGATTTCCAGTTAAAAGTGTGGGAAACGCTTTTGAAAATTCCGATGGGCCAATGTTCAACTTACGGTTCTGTTGCCAAAGCAATGCAGCGTTCAAAAGCTTCAAGAGCAGTTGGAACAGCGGTCGGGAACAATCCAGTCGCATTCCTAATTCCCTGCCACCGTGTCATTCAATCCTCAGGCGCCTTTGGTCAATATCATTGGGGTGAGACCAGAAAAATAGCCATGCTTGGCTGGGAATCATCACACACAGTGCCAAATTTTTAACCCCCGCTACATTTCGAAAATACTAAAATGTCATTGTACCAATGAAAGGATACAGGATGTGTTCGTTCACAATTGTACCGCTCTCGGAAAAGTTTGCCGCACAGATCAGAACATCGAGGAAAGATGAGTTTAATATCAATGTCATAGAACAAGTGGCAACAGGATACGGACCGTGCAGAGTATCATTGACACCGTTTGTTCTCGGAAAGGATATCCGGTTATTGTTTCGTCACAGTCCGTTCTCCGTTAGGAATGCCTTCGACCAGCCTGGTCCCGTTTTTATCCATAAAAAAGAGGTGAAAGCATACAGCAACATTCACCGTTTTCCTCCAGAAATTAAAAATGATCCAGTGAATTTTCCTCTAACGTTGATTGGATACAGCAAAGATCAAAAAATGGTGCACACACAGTTGGTAGGTAACAACGACATCGATGAGCTTATTGTCTCCATCTTCGCTGCCAACAAGAATGTCGATTATCTTCACGCAAGGAATTCGGAAGCCGGATGTTACATTTGCAAAATAGAGCGTTCCTGAAGAAACAAAGATCGAAACTGTTCGTAGCTGCCGAAATGTCGACGTTTTTACGGGAAACAGATTATTGCAGAACCTGTTGAAAAAACTGTTTCAATTTCCATTCATCTAACAAACCATTTGTTCTCACGCCACTGCATAAGTCCAAACCGTACGGCTGCACGCTCTCTATTGCTTCACGGACGTTTCCCGGCGTAAGACCGCCGGCAAGAAACACAGGTTTGTCAACCGATTCTACGATCTTTTTGCTTACTTTCCAGTCGTGTCTTCTTCCTGTTCCTCCAAGTTCTTTTACGGCCAGCTTTGGATTCCCGGAATCAAGAAGAAGCATATCGATATATGGAGCAACCGATCGTGCTTCAGCTACCGATGATTCACCCACAATATGAATCACCTGAACGATGGAAATCCCTGGAAGTTCACTTCGCAAGGCCTGATACACATCGATGGAAACAGCATCCACTAGTTGAAGTGTATTTGGCTTTGTTTTTCGCTGCTGTGCAATAATGGACTGAGCATCTTGTTTGCTGGTCAGCAGGAACGTCGTAATTCCCGACGGAACTGTTGAAATAATTTCTGCAATCAGATCTTCGGAAATCGGTCCCGGACCGCTCGGCATTGCCGAAACCAATCCCAACGCCGATGCGCCGGCACGGACAGCCAGCGCCGCTTCTTCAATTGAAGAAATACAACAGATTTTTACTTTTGGAATTTTCATAGAGCATATTCAGAGAGAACATGCGCGCTCATGCATCCTAATAAAGAAGTGGTAAGACAAACATTCATAATTGTCCTTAAGTGATTGTTGTGTAAATAAAAATGCCACAGAGTGCTCAGCCTTCTCTGTGGCATATGTTGAAGTGAAAATAAGAATTAAGCGGTCACGTTGTTCCCGCAGAATTCATCAAATGCTGAAATAAGATCAGCAGCGATCTCATCGGCAACGCGTCCTTCAATTTTAAAGCGGGGAATAAAATGAACGAGTTCATTGTTCTTATACAACGCGATAGAAGGTGATGACGGCGGAATTCCCTGCAGCCATTGTTCACGCAGGCGTGCTGTTGCTTCCACTTCCTGGCCGGCAAAAACACTCACTTTACTCTCCGGAACATTTGCATTTTGCAATGCTTTCCGGATTGCCGGACGGGCTTTCCCTGCTGCACAACCGCACACGGAGTTGATCACAACCAACAATGTCCCTTTATTATTGCTGATGGTTGTATCAACATCTTCCGGCGTGTATAATTCTTTAATTCCTAAATCCAACAATTCGTCGCGAAACGGTTGGATCATCACTGGATCGAATGGCATACTATTCCTTTTCTTTTATGTGAAATGACCTGACACTAAGAATAACGCTTAAAATCGGACAAATCGTTCCCGATTACCTTTTCTTTTTAACTGTTTTCTTTGCTGACGACTTCTTGTTAGAAGCTACAGCTTTCTTTTTCACCGATTTCGCCTTTTTCTTCGCGCTCTTCTTTGTTGATTTCTTTACCTGTTTTTTTGCCCCTTTTTTCTTTGCATGTTTCTTTTTCGGCGAACCTTTCATCTGTTCAGCAATCAGATTTAATGCACTGCCCGCTCTGAACCAGCCGATCTGTCCATCATTGAACGTATGATTCAGTTCGATGGAGTCTGTTGTATTATCACTGTGCTGCAATTCCATTGTTAAAGACACTCCCGGAGCGAATGAAGAAAGTCCGCGGATCGCAACCACATCGTTCTCACGAATCAGATCGTAGTCCTCCGAATTCTTGAATGTTAAAGCGAGCATCCCTTGTTTCTTTAGATTCGTTTCGTGGATACGGGCAAAACTTTTCACGATAATTGCACGACCGCCCAAGAATCGGGGTTCCATCGCTGCATGTTCACGCGATGAACCTTCGCCGTAGTTTTCGTCGCCGATCGTAATCCAACCGATCCCCTGTTTTTTATAATCACGTGCAACGGCAGAATATTCCTTCACTTCGCCGGTAAAGAGATTTTTTCCTTTTCCTGCTTCATCACTGAAGGCATTCACTGCACCCACAAACATGTTATTGGAAATATTGTCGAGATGACCGCGGAATTTCAGCCATTTACCCGCCGGAGAAATGTGATCGGTCGTGCACTTTCCTTTTACTTTTACCAGAATACGCAAATTCTCGAGGTCTTTTTTCTCCCAGGGTGTGAACGGCGCCAGCAGTTGCAGCCGATCGCTTTTTTTATCCACCGCCACTTTCACTTTCGATCCGTCTTTCGCCGGACCGACATATCCTGCTTCATCCGGTTTAAATCCGTTCTTCGGAAGTTCGTCACCTTTCGGAGGATCAAGCTTTATTTTTTCACCCTTTGCATTTTCAATCAAATCAGTCAACGGATTGAATGTCAACCGTCCTGCGATGGCAAACGCCGTTACAATTTCCGGACTTGCCACGAACGCATGTGTTGCCGGATTGGCATCGTTCCGCGCGGTAAAGTTTCTATTAAATGATGTGATAATGGAATTCTTTTCGCCCATCGCCACATCGTGACGTTTCCACTGGCCGATACACGGTCCGCAGGCGTTTGCCATAACAACAGCACCCACTTCCGTCAATGTTTTTAACTGACCGTCCCGTTCAATCGTTGCTCGAATTTGTTCGCTTCCCGGCGTGATGATCAGTTCAGATTTCGCTTTAAATCCTTTTGCCAATGCTTGACGTGCAACTGATGTTGAACGTTCGATATCTTCATAGGAAGAGTTCGTGCAGCTTCCAATCAATCCTACTTTTAATTCTTCCGGATATCCTTTTTCTTTCACCGCTTTGGCAAATTGCGAAATCGGCCAGGCAAGATCCGGCGTGAACGGTCCGTTCACATGCGGTTCCAATTCGTCCAGATTAATTTCAATCACACGGTCGTAAAATTGTCCCGGGTTCACAAGCACTTCGGCATCCGGACGAAGGTGTTCTGCAATTCCTTCGGCTAATTTCGCCACTTCGTCGCGTTTGGTCGAGCGGAGATAATCCGCCATGCGGGAATCATACGGGAAGACCGAAGTTGTTGCACCGATTTCCGCACCCATGTTGCAGATGGTTCCTTTTCCTGTTGCGGAAATGGATTTGGTACCTTCACCGAAATATTCCACGATCGCACCGGTTCCCCCTTTTACTGTCAGAATGCCTGCTACTTTCAGGATAACATCTTTTGCTGAGGTCCAGCCGTTCATCTTTCCTTTTAAATGCACGCCGATCACTTTCGGGAATTTCAGTTCCCATGCCATTCCTGCCATCACATCCACCGCATCAGCGCCGCCGACGCCGATGGCTATCATTCCAAGTCCGCCCGCGTTCGGTGTGTGCGAATCCGTTCCAATCATCATTCCGCCCGGGAATGCATAGTTTTCTAAAACAACTTGGTGGATAATCCCGGCTCCCGGTTTCCAAAATCCGATCCCAAATTTATTTGAAACACTCGCCAGGAAGCTATAGACTTCTTTGTTATCCGAATTTGCTTTTTGCAGATCGGTCGCCGAGCCAAGCTCAGCCTGGATTAAGTGATCGCAGTGCACGGTGGAAGGAACAGCAACGGTTTTGCGTCCGGCAGACATGAATTGAAGCAGTGCCATCTGTGCTGTTGCATCCTGCATCGCCACGCGGTCCGGTGCGAAATCGATATAGCTTTTCCCACGTTCCGCTGCCTTTACCGGCACTTCAAAATAGTGTGCATAGAGAATCTTTTCCGTAAGTGTCAGCGGTCGGCCAACAAGAGTGCGGGCAGCGGCAATTTTTGCTCCGTAGCCGGCATACACTCGTTTAATCATTTCCAAGTCGAATATCATGGTTGTCGTCTTTCTGGTTATAGTTAATGTTGAATTTTGCTCAATATACGCAGAGTTACGGTTGCCTGCAAGAAAGGAAAATTCGAATAACTAGAGACTTCTGAAAAAGTCATTGCGAGGAGCGAAGCGACGAAGCAATCTCATTAAAACAAACGAAAAACAAGATTGCTTTGACAAAAAACGTCTCGCAATGGACATTACCCGAGAGTTTTTCAGATATCTCAACTATTGTATAAACACGTGCTATTTGATTAAAATAATTTTTCGCGTCAGGCTGGCTGTTTTTGTTGTAAGCCGGCAAAAATACACTCCACTGGGAAGATCTGCTGCATCGTACGGAATCGTATACTCTCCAGCATCGAACCATTGATGAGCTATCACACCTTGTTCTCTTCCAAGACAATCAGCAATAGTGATGCTAGTAATTTCGGACTGTGACAATGAAAAACGAAATATCGTGCGGTCATTGAAGGGATTGGGGTAGTTAGATAGCACGGTAAACTCTTGCGGTCGATTTCTGACTTCACTTTGTTCCTGAACAGAAGTAACGGCACTCACAGCCGGTAATGCTTCCCCAGAAAAATTAAAGAGAGTAAGGTTTTCCCACACTGATCCCATTCCTGAAACGACAATATATTCCGGAGCCCAATAGAAAAACCCAAACGCATTTCCACCCGGGATATTCCGCAATAAAATAGAAAGGTCCTTCAAAAACTTCGCTTGCCCTTCCGGTGTTGCAGCATAGCCTGAATGCAGTTGATTCTCATTCCCGACGATATTGTTTTTATTATCATTCCATTGCAGTGTCCACGGATACGCTGTTTCAACGATCAACACATGTTTAGAAAACCGGTTGATTAATGATGTGATATTTGCTTCTAACTGAGCGAACGTTCCTTGCCACCACGGATAAAAAGACAATCCAATAATGTCAAAAGGAATTTGCAGGGCAGTAATATTATCAAAAAACCAACGGCTGGCATTCGCATCTCCCCCCTTATCGATATGCAGAATAATTTTAGTCGAGCCGCTGTCGGATTCTGTTTCCTGAACAGCGCGAATACTTTCTTTCACCAATCCGGCATATTGCGCCCATTGTGCTGCAGTATTATTGGTTCCGCAGACATGTCCGTCATTCCACAACATCCCGCAGATTGTTTCATTCCCAATTTGCACCAGTTCAGGATAAACAAGTTCATTTTTCATACTCTGCAAAACGGAATATGTATATGAATAGACACTCTCTTTTAATGCAGCATATGGTGCCGATTGCCATGCCGCAGGTTTTGTTTGGTGCGCCGGATCCGCCCATGTATCGGAGTAGTGAAAATCGAGCAACATTTTC
>JALNZH010000206.1 GCA_023229405.1 Bacteroidota bacterium | reverse complement strand
TGACGATTTCTAATAAATTACTATATTCTTTCTGTTGTTGTCATATTGAAAAAGGGGATCTATGAAAAAAATCGGCATCCTTTACGGACAAGAAAATACATTTCCGCCAGCGTTCATCGAGCGGGTAAATGCTAAAAAAGAAAAAAATATTGTCGCCGAATCGGTGATGATCGATAAAGTGATTCAGGGAGATCCGACGGAATATGCGGTGATCATCGACCGTATCTCGCAGGACATTCCGTTTTATCGTGCTTATTTGAAAAATGCGGCTTTGAACGGAACGGCGGTGATTAACAATCCGTTCTGGTGGAGTGCCGATGAAAAGTTTTTCAACAATTGTCTCGCTACAAAAATAGATGTCGCCGTTCCAAAGACGGTCATTCTTCCTTCAAATCAGCATCCTGCCGATACGACTGAACGCTCTATGCGGAACCTTGCATATCCGCTCGATTGGGACGCGATCTTTAAATACATCGGATTCCCGGCATTCTTCAAACCGTTTGCCGGCGGTGGATGGAAAAACATTTATCGAGTGACCAATACTGAAGAGTTCTTCAAAGCATATAATGAAACCGGTCAGCTCGTGATGATGCTGCAGGAAGAGATCACATTTACGGAATATTTTCGCTGTTATTGTATCGACTGCAAAGATGTGCATATCATGCAGTATGAGCCGCGTAATCCGCACCATTTGCGATATGTGAAGAACGGTCCGCCGGTGGAACAACAAATCTTGGAAAAAGTAAAAAACGGCGTACTTGCCTTGAATGGATATCTCGGCTACGATTTTAATACGGTGGAATTTGCGATCCGCAACGGCGTGCCGTATGCGATAGATTTCTGTAACCCCGCTCCCGATGCGGACGTTCACTCAGTCGGTCAGGAAAATTTTGAATGGATCGTTGACGCTGCTGCATCGATGGCTATTCGCAGGGCACTAACCCATCAAGAAGGAAAAAATAATTTACGATGGGGAAAATTTGTTTCATCATTTGTTTCCGGTAAAGGAATATGATGGAGTCACAATTATTTACTTTGGGGATCGAAGAGGAATTTCAGATTGTCGATCCGACGACACGTGATTTAAAATCACACATCGAAGAGATTCTGGAAGAGGGGAAGATTATACTTCGAGAGAATATCAAACCGGAAATGCATCAGTCGGTTGTTGAAGTCGGAACGGAAATATGTGCAAACGTACAGGACGCTCGGCGGGAAGTGAAAAAACTTCGCAAGACGCTGGATCAACTTGCACGTAACAAAGGACTTCGTATCGCGGCAGCAGGCACTCACCCTTTTGCCCGATGGGATGCGCAAAAAATTACGGATCATGAGCGATACCGAGAGATTGTGGAAGATATGCAGCAGGTGGCCCGTGCTAACCTGATTTTTGGACTGCATGTGCATGTCGGCATGCCGGACAGGGAAACAGCAATTCAGGTGATGAACACCGCACGTTATTTCCTGCCGCATATTTTTGCTCTCTCAACCAATTCCCCATTCTGGATGGGGAGCAATACCGGATTTAAGTCGTACCGCATCAAGATTTTTGAACGCTTCCCACGAACCGGGATCCCGGATACATTTGAATCGCTCTCCGATTATGAAGAGTATATTAAACTATTGATCAAAACGAATTGCATTGATAATCCAAAACGGGTTTGGTGGGATATCCGGCTGCATCCATTTTTTGATACACTGGAGTGGCGAGTGTGCGATATCCCAATGCGTGTCGACGAGACAATTGCTCTTGCAGCGTTGATGCAGGCGGTAACAGCGAAACTGTACAAATTATTTAAGAAAAATCTGGGATTCCGTATCTACAAAACACGCTTGCTGAATGAAAACCGATGGCGCGCGGCACGATACGGTGTTCAAGGGAAATTAATCGATTTCGGGAAACAGTCAGAAGTCCCTTTTTCAAGCCTTGTGGATGAACTACTTGAATTTGTAGATGATGAGATTGATGAGCTGGGAAGCCGTAAAGAAGTGGAATATGTAAAAGAGATTTTAAAAATGGGGACTGGTGCGGATCGGCAGCTGGCAGTATGGAATGAAACAAAGGATCTGAAAGCAGTTGTAGATTTGATTGTGAAAGAAACATCGATGGATCTCGAGTGACGGGAGCACCGCAACAATGAGAAATCAAAAAATAGTGTCCCAACGGGATATTTTTTTATTCATAAGGATAATGGAGTGTATTTGAGCACGGAAATGGGCACAGTAGAATTTGATACAGCATTAAGCAGCGGCGCAAGGAATGCAATTAATGATTGTCTCCGGTTAAAACCGTCTGAACGGATTACCATCATTACGGATAAAGAATGTGCCGAGATCGCAGCATCACTCGTACACGAAATAGAAAAAGTTGGTTCAGAGTGCAGTGTGTTTGTGATGGAGGAATATGCGGAGCGCCCGTTAACGAATATGCCGCAGCCGATTCTTGACGATCTTGCACGGTCTCAGGTGAGCATCTTTGCTGCGATTACCCAGACTGGTGAGCTTGGCTCTCGAATTCAGATGACCAGTGTGGTGAATAAAAATAAAATTCGTCACGGTCATATGGTGAATATCAACAAACAGATAATGATGGAAGGGATGTGTGCGGATTTTCTGGAAGTTGACAGTATAAGTCAGCGCTTGGTAGAAAAAGCTCGAGTAACAAAAGTGATAAATGCAAAAACTCCGGCGGGGACCGATTTTACTGCGGAGTTTGCTCCGCATTTGAAATGGCTGAAAACAAGCGGCATCATTTCACCCGATAAATGGGGAAATCTACCCGGCGGAGAAATTTTCACTTCACCGAACAATACTAATGGACTGTTTGTGGTGGATGGAGTTGTCGGGGATTATCTATGTCAAAAATGGGGAGACATAGAACGCCATCCATTGTTCATTGAAATCGTCAATAACAGGATAAAGTCAGTTGAATGTACCAATAAAGAATTACTGAAGGAATTTCTCGATTACACTCATACCGATGAGAATAGCGACCGCGTCGGAGAGTTTGCTATTGGAACCAACATCGCATTACAACGAATTATTGGACACATTCTGCAAGATGAAAAATTCCCGGGAATCCATATCGCGTTTGGTCATCCGTATGCCGACCATACAGGACAAAACTGGGTATCTACGACCCATATTGATTGCGTCGGCCGAAATTTCGATATATGGATGGATGATGTGCAGGTGATGGAAAAGGGCAAGTTTATCTTCGAGAACTTTTAATTGTATGATTCCTGAAATCCGAAAACGATTAAATGCAGAATTCAGTGAAACCCGCTATGATGCTTTTATTCGCGAATTGAATACGACATATCAATACCCTACCGATTTTCGTTCTGCGGAGACACCCATTTTCCTCTCACGCGATCTTGCAATGCATTTGGTGGCTGGCGCTGAAGAAGTGGTTACACAATTGCAGACTTCCGAATTCAAACAGCACGCCACAACAGCAATTCCGTCAGGTTTGAGCGTCCCTAATGAAACACCGCATCCTGTTTTCCTTCAGGTAGATTTCGCGATTTGTAAAGATTCAAGTGGTGCATTCATCCCTCAACTTATCGAGCTGCAGGGATTTCCGTCGCTGTATGGTTACCAGGCATTTCTCAACGATACAACTCGGAAACACTATTCCATTCCACCGACATTTGCTGCGGCATTTCACGGTTACGTGAGGGAGACATATACGAACTTGCTGCGTGAAGTGATTATCGGTGACGCCAATCCGATGAATGTTATACTCTTGGAAATTGAACCAGAGACTCAGAAGACACGGATTGATTTTGCAATCATGGAACAAATGCTCGGGATCCGGACTGTGTGCTTAACGAAAGTGAAAAAGCGCGGCAGGAAATTGTTCTACACCATTGGCGGACAAGAAATGCAGATCGATCGAATCTATAACCGCGTAATTTTCGATGAAATGCAGCGGAAAGCTGTGAGTGCGGATTTTAGTTTTACCGATGATCTTGATGTGTATTGGGTCGGACATCCCAATTGGTATTTCCGTATCAGCAAGCATACACTTCCGTTTCTGAAGAGTGTGTATGTTCCGGAATGTCATTTCGTCAGTGACCTGAACGAATACCCGTCCGATCTTGGACGGTATGTCTTGAAACCGCTTTATTCGTTTGCCGGTCTTGGCGTTGATATCGATGTGACGAAGGAAAAATTGGACGCTCTCCATGAACCATCTCAGTTTTTGTTGCAGCGGAAAGTAGAATATGCTGATCTGATAGAAACACCCGATGGATATGCAAAAGCTGAAATTCGCATGATGTTTATCTGGCCCGAAACCAGTGAGCAGAAACCGATTCTCGTGAAGAATCTCGTCCGGTTAAGTAAAGGAAGAATGATGGGAGTCGATTTTAATAAGAACAAAACTTGGGTCGGATCTTCCATTGCATATCACGAACCGCTTTAGGGAAGTAGATGGCAAAACTTCGATCGCAACAATTGTTTATCAAGAACATGGTCTGTGACCGATGCGTCCGTGTTGTCCGTGAAGAATTGCAGAATCTCGGTCACGATGTCCGCTTGGTAGTTTTGGGAGAAGCAGAAATCGGCGGCACAGTGACTACTGGTCAGCTTGCGACAATCAAGTCTATGTTGGTACACAATGGATTCGAACTGATTGAAGATAAGAACGCGAAGATTATTGAAGCGATTAAAACAACAATTATTCAATTTGTTCATCACAACCACGATTCAGAACTGCTGAAAATAAAATATTCTGAATATATTGCCAGGTCGGTCGGTAAGGATTACCACTCATTGAGTGTATTGTTTTCATCTGTTGAAAATGTGACGATTGAACAATATATGATAAGACAAAAGATAGAGCGGGTGAAGGAACTGATAAAATACGACGAACGTTCACTCAGTGAAATCTCGCAGATGATGAATTACAGCAGTGTGCAACACCTGTCCAATCAGTTCAAGTCTGTGACAGGATTCACTCCTAGTGAATTTAAGAAACTTGCCCCCTCGCATCGTCACTCCAAACACAATAGAATTCCAATAGATAAAGTGAAATAAATCCGGTACGACCCCGCAGCACCCCGGTAATAATTCTATACATTATTTTCCGCAAACTGTAACGAACTCTGCTGTCGTACTCCGTAAGTTTGTTGTGAAGGTGTAACAAAATCCAAAAAATGACATGTAAATACTAAGTCAAAAAGAGAGATAGTAATCAAGTTCGATAAACTATACGTATTGTCACTTGAACAATCAGTAAGGAGTATCCATGAAAAAACAAAAACTCGAAATCGATGGTATGACGTGTGGGCATTGTGTGATGTCTGTAAAAAAAGAACTGAGCAAAATTGATGGAGTAACGATTACTACAGTGTCGATCGGTTCGGCGGAAGTGGCGGTCGATGAAATGAAAGTTACCGAACAGTCTCTTCGGTTGGCCGTAGAAGAAGCGGGATATTCAGTAATTTCTATACAATAACATTGTAGGAGACCATATAACGGTGACCTACGAACATACTCATAAGTGAAAATATCATGGAAAACAACATCCAAACACTAATGCTTCCTGTTGAGGGGATGACTTGCGCAAGCTGTGTTGCACGGGTTGAGAAAGTCCTATTAAAAGTGCAAGGGGTCGAAAAAGCAACGGTGAATCTTGCAACAGAAAAAGCGACAGTAAAATTCGACTCATCCGTTGCGACAGCAGAACAGATGGTAAAAGCAGTGGAAGAAGCTGGATATAAACTTATTGTTGGCTCAGGTGGCGCAGCCGTTTTCGCCGAATCGTCAGACCAATTTGCAGTTTTAAAAAAGGAGTTCGTCATCAGTGCGGCAATTGCGTTCCCAATAATGGTGTTGAGCATGATCAGTATGACCGATTGGTTTATGGAATATTCTCCGTTGGGAATGGACGAACTGAATACGCTGCTCTTCATTGCAACGACTGTTGTGATGGTACTATCAGGCCGTCGTTTTTTTATAGTTGCATGGAAATTAGCACAGCATTTCGAAGCGGATATGAATACCCTGGTTGCCGTTGGAACCGGTGTGGCGTATTTGTACAGTTCAATTCTTGTGTTATTTCCGAAATTGTTTCCCGCTTCTGTAAATACGATGGATGTGTATTTTGATACTGCTGCGGCGATTATAACACTGATTCTTTTGGGAAAACTGTTGGAAGCACGCGCAAAACGAAAAGCCTCCGATGCTATGAAGGGCCTTTTATCCATTCAACCGAAAATAGCCAGAGTCTATCGCGAAACGCAGTATGTTGATCTGTCGATAAATGATGTTGTGAAAAACGATATGATCCTCGTCCGGCCGGGAGAAAAAATACCGGTGGATGGAATCATCGTTAAAGGGGAGACATCCATCGATGAATCGATGATGACAGGTGAAAGTATTCCAGTTGCAAAAATGAGCGGTGATGGTGTGATTGGTGGGACGATAAACACGACGGGAAGTGTTGAATTCAGGGCTACAGCTGTTGGCAGCGAAACAATATTGTCGCAAATTGTCCGTTTAGTGGAAGAAGCGCAGGGATCGAAAGCGCCGATCCAATCATTAGCGGATAAAATTGCATCAGTATTTGTACCGGTAGTGCTTGGGATCGCCGCAGCAACATTTCTTTTGGGATTTGTTGCGTGGGATATACCATTTTCTCAAGCTATGATACATTCCATTGCTGTGCTTATTATTGCATGCCCTTGCGCACTCGGACTGGCAACGCCGACAGCGATCATGGTAGGGACTGGCAGGAGTGCTTCAGCCGGAGTACTAATTAAAAATGCGGAAAGTCTTGAACGTGCCGGATCCGTTACTTCAGTTGTTTTTGATAAAACCGGAACAATCACTGAAGGGAAACCGTCGGTAACCGATGTCATCCTTTATAATGAAATCACAAAAGAAGAGTTACTATTATTGGCGGCATCCG
>JALNZH010000205.1 GCA_023229405.1 Bacteroidota bacterium | reverse complement strand
ATGCATTTCGGTTGTGAGTTCTTCAATAAGATCCTTGCGCTGATCCGCAGAAAGATATTTCACAACACTGTCGGCCACTACTGCCAGATGTTTCTCTTCTTTCTTTGTATCGTACCGCGAAGAGACGTCGGCTACAGCAGTAGCAGTCATAATCTCATCATGTGTCTTAAAGATCGTCTTTGGAGTAATACCATGCTCTTCGTTATATGCGATTTGTTTTTTTCTGCGGCGCTCGGTCTCATCGATCGTTTTTTTCATCGAATCGGTGATCTTATCCGCATACATAATCACTTTTCCGTTTGCATTCCGGGCCGTGCGGCCCGCTGTTTGAATGAGCGACCGTTCAGAGCGGAGAAATCCTTCTTTGTCAGCATCCAGGATGGCAACCATCGATACTTCCGGCAGATCCAAACCTTCGCGCAACAGGTTCACACCGACAATAACATCACTATGTCCCAATCGGAGGTTACGGAGAATCTCTACCCGGTGCAATGCATCGACTTCGGAATGAATATATTCCACCTTGACACCAAGATCGATCAGATATTCCGTCAAGTCTTCGGCCATCCGTTTTGTTAATGTCGTCACTAGTACACGTTCGTTCTTCTTCACTTTATCACGGATCTCAGCAAGCAGATCGTCGATCTGATTTTTTACCGGACGCACTTCAATCACCGGATCAAGCAGTCCGGTTGGCCGGATGACCTGTTCCACGAATACGCCCTGGGTTTTTTCCATCTCGTAATTGCCGGGCGTTGCACTCACAAAGATGATCTGATTCACAATCTGTTCCCACTCGTCGAATTTTAACGGTCGATTATCGAGCGCCGAAGGAAGTCGAAAACCATGTTCCACAAGCGTTGTTTTTCTGCTTCTATCACCGAAATACATTGCACCGATTTGCGGAACGGTGACGTGCGATTCGTCGATGATCAGCAAGAAATCCTTCGGGAAATAATCAAACAAACAGAACGGACGGGAACCCGGTGGTCGTCCCGCCAAATGCCGTGAATAATTTTCAATGCCGTTGCAATACCCGACCTCGCGCATCATCTCCAGATCGAAACGGGTGCGTTGTTCAAGCCGCTGCGCCTCGACTAATTTACCCAGGTTGCGCATTTCTTCCAGTCGTTCTTTCAGTTCGATCTCGATCGATTTGATTCCTTTGTCCAACGATTCCCGCGTAGTAACGAACTGTTTTGCAGGATAGATGACATCATAATCCGTTTCGCCTATGATCGATCCATCCAACGAATTGATGTAGGAAATTTTTTCAATCTCATCGCCGAAAAACTCCACACGAATTGCTTCGTCATTTTCGTATGCAGGAATCACTTCCACAACGTCACCGCGAACGCGGAACGTTCCCCGTTGAAATTCATAATCATTTCGCGAATAAAAAATATCGAGAAGTTTCCGGAGCAGCTTGTTTCGCTCCATCTTATCACCTTTTTTGATGACTACCATCTGTGCGACCCATTCGTCCGGTGCGCCAATGCCATAAATGCAGCTGACCGATGCCACCACAATCACATTCCGTTTGCCGGAGAGTAAAGCACTTGTTGCACGAAGGCGGAGCCGGTCGATCTCCTCATTCACCGACGAATCCTTTTGGATGTATGTATCGGTAGTCGGCACATACGCTTCAGGCTGATAATAATCGTAATAACTGATAAAAAATTCGACGTGATCTTTCGGAAAGAACGATTTAAATTCCGCATAGAGTTGGGCTGCTAGAGTTTTATTGTGCGACATGATCAGGATCGGGCGATCGAAGTTTTTTATTACGTTGGAGACGGAGAAGGTTTTTCCGCTTCCCGTCACACCCAGTAATGTTTGGAATTTATCGCCGCGGGCGACCCCTTCGGTCATCTGCCGGATCGCTTCGGGCTGATCTCCCTGCGGTTTGTATTCTGAAACAAGTTCAAATGACATTATTCACCATCATGGAGGAATTTAACGATCTCTCGTGTTAGTTTTCTCGGAGAAAACCGCACGCCTTGTGCAAACACCCGGTTCACAACTCCAGGAACAACAATAGTTTTTTTCTTCATAAATCCTTTATATCCAATTCGTGCTACTGTTTTAACATCCATCATAAGCGAAGATTTCTTTCCAAGCGATGTTCGTTCAATTCCTGCCCGTGATTGAAAACCCGTTGCTGTCGGACCAGGACAAAGCACCGTCACCCAGACACCTGTTCCCTTCAACTCGGATGCGAGTGCTTCCGATAAGAAAAGAACATACGATTTACTCGCATAATACGTTGCCATCATTGGACCGGGTTGAAATGCCGCAGTAGAAGCAATATTCAGAATTCCTCCGGACTTTCTGCTGAGCATGCCAGGAATAAACAGACGAGACAGATGCGTAAGAGTTGTAATATTCAATTGCAAAAGATCTAACTGTTCTTGAACTTCGATTTCCGAGAATTTTCCATGTGTACCAAATCCGGCATTGTTGATCAGGTAATCGATCTGAATTTTATTTCGATCAAGGTAATGGAATAATTCGTTGGGTGCATCCGACTGCGCAAGATTCATCGGAACAATATGAACTGTGACCCCATATGTCCCATGGAATTCGTCTGCAACCTCCTTCAATTTATCAGCATTTCGTGCAACAAGAACAAGATTGTTTCCACCGCGTGCGAATAATGCTGCGAGTTCATATCCGATACCGCCGGATGCTCCGGTGATGAGTGCTGTGTGCTTCAACATATCAATACCCTCCTTCAGGGTTTATAGATTCCCTTTTTAATCGCTCCCAGCATGCCAGCTTTGTATGTACGATCGTCGACGTTCTGTAACCCCCGAATCTGCGACGGGGTCATAATTTTTGTAACAGGAATATAACTTAATTTCAATCCGATCTCTTCCATCCGCTCTTCGCTGAACTCATATCCATCGTATGCAGAAAGATCCAGCGGAACCGAAAATTGGCGCAATGACTTTTCCTTGTTCAAATTATAAAATGATTCGAAATAGGACATCACTAATTCACGGACATCGCGGTAGATCGGCTCCCGGTACCGCAATCCAACAAAGTTCGATTTAGCGACTGCACCGTACATCCCGTTTTTTGTGAAAATGGCAATGACATGATCATCATCCCGTACTGCCTGCATGTCCACAATCAACGGTTTATGACCATTTCGGTTGAGCATCGCAGCAGCGAAAACAGCACCATCGAAGCAATGCGCTTTCCTGTCCTTTAACACCTCGCGCGGGCAACGGTATTTTGGCTCCGTGCTATAGACGATCCCGTCAAGAAATCGTTGAATCGTAACAGGCGATGTTAATGTTCGGAGAATGGAACGTTCTTCAGAATTCCAAATAGCGGGTGTTTTCATTTATTTAACAAAGAGCAATTTTTTCGTAAGAGTTTCGTTTCCTCTGTGCAGACAATACAGATATGTACCGCTCGAAATTGTTGAGGCATCCCATTCAGCACGGAATGTTCCCACATCGCATGCATTATCAAACAGCAATGCAATTTGTTTCCCTTCCATAGAAATAATTTCGAGTTTCACATTACCGCGCTCCACTACATCGAACAGAATCGTTGTTTTCGGATTAAACGGATTCGGATAATTCTGATATAACGCAAACGTGTGCGGCTGAGTTTTTCCCGTTCTGGTCACCACTGCTGTTTGTGTAATCAATCCAGCATTCACCCATGCAGTATACCAGAGATTCGCCAGACAGATAGTTGCCGATTGAATTTGTGCGGTTGTCATTTCGTCAAGTTTCTGCCAGAGTGCAACATAATACGTCTTTGGAGCACTGCCGATAGCGTTCCATCCGGAAAATGATTTTGCATAAGTATCAGCCCTTAAGATAGAATCTACCAATTCGTTTGAATGAATGATATAATCAAGGGCGTACAAATAAATATCTTTAATATATGTAACGGAATCTTTCGCTACGGTAATAACACTTTCCAACTTCAGCGAATCAAACATTCTCGATTCATATCTGAAATGAATGCCGTTGTTTCCGGTTAATTTTCCATCAAAATTAACGGTGGCATGCAATGGTTGGTGTGGATCGCCGGAATAATGACCGATATCCGCCGCCGACTGAAATGCAGCGTTCCAATTTCCTTGCCGTAATTGTGAAGTTAATGAGTCCATAAACCTCACCAGTTCCCATGGATTGGTACCGTTACCCTTTACTCTTGTCCATCCATATTGTTGAACAATTGAAGAAAAATCAGGGCTCAGATTTTGAAAATCGGGATAGTCATCGATATCAAGATAGTGACGGTATTGTTCGGAAAACATTGCCGTATCTCCTGTTTTTCTTGTATCTGCATCAGTTGAATGTCTTTCAAGATATGAAACGGAATCAATAAAGCGTTTCATCGTTACCGGAAGATGTTTAACCGCATTTTTATTGATGATTTTATGTCCTGTGTATCCCCACGCAAATAACGCCTGCAGTGAACACACCAACAATATTATACACAGTTTCATTTTTTTCCTATTAACAGACTTGTCCAAAATACATTGAAAGAAACAACAAGATTCTTCGCTCTCTTCTTTTCTTGACGGAGTTCCAAAGGAATACCGTTTACGAATTGACCATGTTAAGGCGGAACAAGAAAAGAAGCAAAAAGAATTCTTTGCGAAATTTAACACACACGATGAATCCTGTTCGCTCTTGCCCGTTGATGGCGCGAATTGTACAGTCAAAAGTCCCGTCATTCATCGCTTTCCCTTGGCTCTCTCCACCTAAATTTCGCACCCACGTACTTTATTACAATCTCAACAATTCAGCAAAGGGGCTTACTACTTGTTAGAAAAATAACTTTGCCAATTTGAGATACTATGACCAATGTAGTATTCACTCACGATTAATTTTGGGCAATAGTGTCCTATTATTGTAATGCAATATAGAAGAAATTAACGGGAAGATAAAGAGAATGGAATTTCTAGAAATACCCTAAAAAACGTCATCACATCATTCTGAACGGAATCCACTAATGTGTAACGATGGATGTAGTGCACCTGCCTGCACCGAAGTGATCACGTTATGGAGGGACCAGCAGGCAGGGAATCCGGTTCACACAGCATTGGTCCAAGCAGATTTCCTTCCGGACAGACTTCTGTCGAGCAGGTTCAACCTGCTTAAAACGCAGATCTCAGAATGACAATAAAAAAATATTTTTTGAGATACTGTCGAGTAGTTGGTCAATTTGAACAAAGTAAATTGTCGTACTGACGAATTTGTCACAAGACAATCCTCGAGAATGATACACGGTTTGTGGTTAAAAAAATCGATCGTATAATAGTTTTACGACTGTTGCAAAAACCACCGTGATATACACGGGGCGAATAATCGTAATTCCTTTTTTTACAGCAAAGTGCGCACCGATTCGGGCACCGATAATTTGTCCAATTGCCATAACAATACCATACAGGAACAGAACAGATCCGCCGAGGGAAAAAACAATAACAGAAATAATATTGCTGGAGAGATTCATCACTTTCGTATGTGCGGTTGCCTTCCGTATCTCATATCCCAGAAGAGACATCAACAGAATAGCCCAAAATGATCCAACACCCGGACCAAAAAAGCCGTCATAAAAACCGAGCAGACTTCCTGCCAGCAGAAAAAAGGTTTCTTTACCAATTTTTGCTTTTGAATGAAGGAGACCGAGGGAAGGAGTAACCAGTGTATATAACGCGATGCAGAACAGGAGGACTGGAATAATGTACCCGAGTATACGGGAATCGATTTGCTGCACCGTCCATGCTCCGATACCGGCAAAAACTAAGGTAATAATAATTCCCATTCGCTCTTCACGGAAACGAACCAATCCGCTGCGACGATAGTGCATAGCTGCTGTAAACGTTCCGAACATGCTTTGGAATTTATTCGTACCGAGAGCGGCCTGCGGGGGCACACCTACACTCAGCAACGCGGGGAGTGCGATCATTCCGCCTCCTCCGGCGATCGCATCGATCAATCCGGCAAATAGTGCGGCGACAAACAAAAAAATATACACAACGATCTGTTCCAGTTGGACGATTACTCTCCTCTGCTGGCATCCTGAGCAAATGCGAGATTTCCCTCTTCAGTCTCTAGAATAATTTCATCCGGCGTTCCAAAGACTTTTGCTTTGTGATCGTCAAACTCCCCTTCCCACCTTGCTACTACGGCGCAGGCAAGTCCATTACCAAGCACGTTCACTGATGTACGGGCCATATCCATTAATTCATCGACTGCAAAAATAACTGCGACTCCTTCCGGGGGAAGTCCGAACGAGTGTAATGCGGCAAACAGAACAACAAGAGAAGCGCGAGGAACGGCGGCAATTCCTTTTGAAGTAATCATCAGTGTCAGCATCAGCAGTATCTGCTGGTCCCATCCGAAGTGAATACCGGTGACCGTCTCAGAGGCCTGCGCTACGAACACCGAAGCTACGGCAAGGTATAATGTACTGCCATCAAGGTTAAAACTATAACCGGTCGGGACCACAAATCCGACGATTCGTTTCGGCACGCCGATTCGTTCCATTACTTCCATCAGTTTCGGAAGCGCCGATTCACTGCTGGTAGTAACGAACGCCAAGGTGAACGGCTCTTTGATTGCTTTCATGTACTGTTTCACCGGCATCTTAATGATATACATAACCGTACCTAGCACAACAACAACGAAGATGATCAACGCAATATAGAGAGTTCCAACTAGCATCCCCAAATTCACCAACACGCCGATTCCCATATGCCCAACCGTTACTGCCATCGCCGCGCCGATACCGAACGGTGCGAACAGCATGATGTAGCTAGTGAATTTGAACATCACTTGCGACAGACTGTCCGCAAGCTGAAGTATCGGTTCACCTTTTTTTCCCATTGCTGAAACTGCAAAAGCGAAGATTACCGAGAAAACGACGATTTGCAGCACATCATTGCGCATCATCGAGTCAATGATATTGGAAGGG
>JALNZH010000204.1 GCA_023229405.1 Bacteroidota bacterium | reverse complement strand
CAATGTATTTTTGACAAGTATGTCCTTGAATGATTGTTCATGAATACATGTAAATCCCGTTTGATCCGTGTTCTATTTATTTCACCCGCCGTTTCTTCCCACCCCTTTTTTTGGTATATTTTGGGCAATGGAACCTACCTCTACCAATTTCCGCGCCGGCTATGTGGCATTGATCGGCGAACCGAATGTCGGAAAATCGACGTTGCTGAATACATTGCTGAAGCAGAAGATTTCGATTGTCACGAACAAACCGCAAACCACCCGCCATAAGATTCTCGGTATACACAACGGCAATAATTATCAAATCGTATTTCTCGATACTCCGGGTATCATCAAACCGAAATATCTGCTGCAGGAAGTAATGATGCATTTCGCCTCCCAAGCTGTGGAAGATGCGGATGTGGTAATGCTTCTTGTGGATGCCGAAAAAGTGAAAAGTGGCTCGTATGACAAGAATAATGAGGCGGTGGAAAAGATCAAAGCGGCGAATAAAACAACATTTCTCATCGTCAATAAGATCGA
Source organism: Bacteroidota bacterium (assembly GCA_023229405.1). Classification (GTDB taxonomy): domain Bacteria; phylum Bacteroidota; class Ignavibacteria; order UBA10030; family UBA8401; genus UBA8401. The sequence goes on along the minus strand of JALNZH010000204.1, from coordinate 6,437 downwards.
TCTATTGAAGAAAGAAGAGATTCTTCCATTGCTGGCGGATCTGCAATCGCTCTTTCCATTCGACGAAATTATCCCTCTCTCTGCTTTGACGAAATTTAATACGAACGAACTGCTTACGACTCTCGTCAAATATCTGCCTGAAAACCCTCCGTATTACGATACGGAGATCGTTAGCGACGCTCAGGAACGGTTTTTTGTCAGCGAAATGATCAGGGAAAAAATATTTGAATTATACGAACAAGAGATACCCTACTCTACCACGGTTGATATCATCGAATTTAAAGAACGCGAGCTGGGAAAACATTACATCTCCGCAGATATTGTGATTGAACGGAATTCCCAGAAAGGGATATTGATCGGCAAAGAGGGGAAAGCGTTAAAACGACTCGGCACATTGTCGCGAAAATCCATCGAAGAATTCCTCGGACATACTGTGTATCTTGAATTGCATGTAAAAGTCCGCAGTGACTGGAGAGAAGATAAGAATTGGTTGGATCGGTTCGGATATAAAGAAGAATAACGAAATTCCAAATTGCAAATTTTCAGAGTGCCGAAATTATTACGATTGCACGATTACACAATGCACTGCTCTGGCACTGCATTCAAAGTCATCCTGATTGAGTTGAAGGATGAGCGAACGAGTGTTGCATAACGTTCAATTTGACTTCCCACGCATTCCTTACTATAGAATATAAAGGTTACTACCATGGCAACCATACGAGCGTTCCGAGGCATCCGATACAATCAAATGAAAGTTACCATCGCAAATGTCGTCGCGCCACCATACGACGTTATCACTGCCGAACAGCAAAACGGTTATTACGATAAAGATCCCTTTAATGTTGTCCGCTTGATTCTCGGCAGGGAAGAAAACCGCTATGGTGCAGCGGCAAAAACGTACGATGAATGGCAGAAAAACGATGCGCTGTTGCGGGATCTCACCCCCTCAATCTATCCGCTCGTGCAGACGTTTAAAGATGCTGTTGGGAAAGAGATCCGCCGGAAAGGGTTTATTGCATTGTGCCGGTTGGAAGAGTTTGAAAAAAAAATCGTTCTACCGCACGAAAAAACATTGTCCAAAGCAAAAGAGGATCGATTTAAGCTGTTCAAAGCGACGCAGTCGAATTTCAGTCAGGTGTTTTCACTGTATTCTGATGCGGAAAAACAGATCGATCATTATCTCGACCCGGTCCATTCCACCTATCCTGTAATAGATGTCGAGTTTGAAGGGGTACGGAATCAATTGTGGCAACTTTCTGAAGCGTCTTCGATCGACGGTATTGCGAAACTGATGGAACCGAAACAGGTGCTGATTGCCGATGGTCATCACCGCTATGAAACAGGACTTGCATACCGTGATCTGATGAAGTCGCAGAATTTGAATCACACAGGTAATGAACTCTATAATTACATCATGATGTTCTTTACAAATTTGGATGATGAAGGCTTGGTAATTTTCCCCACGCACCGCGTCATTCACAGTCTGCGGACATACGACGGGGCAAAACTAGTGACGACGCTTCAACAGCATTTTGATGTGCAGATTTATCCGACGCCCCAGATGATGACGGATGCGATGAAGCGACATACAAAATTTTCTTATGGATTTGTCTCTTCTCATTCAACGAAATATTTTGTAGCATCGTTAAAGGACGAGTCGACACTACCGGTTCTTGTGCGCGATGAACTGCCGGGGGAAGTGAAAGGATTAGACGTGGTGCTGTTGCACAATTATATCCTTCGCGACCTGCTAGGTATTTCGCAGGAAGCACAAGAAAAGAAACTGAATATCCATTATCTGCAGAGCGTACATCAGTCCGTGGATGAAGTTGCTTCTGGTGCTTCTCAGATTGCGTTCTTCATCAATCCGACAAAGATTGAACAGGTTCGCGCCGTTTGTAAATCCGGCAATACCATGCCGCAGAAATCGACATTCTTTTTCCCGAAACTTATTTCAGGACTCGTATTGAACAAGATGGCTGAGTAAAATTCCAAAGTGTAAATTATCAGCATTCCAAGGTTGCAGGATTGTATTTTCTCTGAATCTTACATACTCAAAAACTTAACTACTCAACTATTTTCATAAAAGCTATCTCAAAAACGATAGTACTGTCATTCTGAACGAAATCCCCTAAATTGTAAAGTCGGATGAAGTGAAGAATCTGGTTCGAATAGTTTATTCCCAGGCAGATTCTTCGTCCCGCGATGATACATAGTATATGCGGAACTCGAAATGACGGTGAACAAAAGTATCTAGTATTCCAAAACCTATGTCCGATAGATTAAAGATTATCTTCGCGTATACCGCTATTTGTACTATCTGGGGATCTACCTGGTTGGTGATCAAACTTGGACTTGAAACGATGACGCCGCTCCTCTCCGCCGGATTACGGTTTGCACTGGCGGGAGGTATCTTGTTCGTTATTATACGCATTAAACGGATTCCGATCCCGTGGAATTCCGATACACGATGGTTTTTTATGTTGGCATCTCTCACATCATTTTCATTTCCGTTTGGGCTGGTGTATTGGGGAGAGAAACAAATATCGTCCGGGATGACCTCAATTCTTTTTGCGACGTTTCCTCTTTGGGTCGGCATTATGTCCAGTTTGATGATCTCCACCGAACGAGTGACTGCACAAAAAGTGGTCGGAGTGTTGATGGGATTTTCCGGCGTTGTGACCATCTTCTATAACGATATACAATTTGATGGCAATTCTGCAACGTTGCTAGGCATGGGAGCGGTTATTCTGAGTGCCGCGATTCAGGCGTTTTCTGCCGTTCTGATAAAAAAATATGGGCACGATATCAGTCCGTTTGTAGTCAGTTTTGTTCCGATGTCAATCAGTGCATTGATATTATTGACGGGATCAGTTGCAATCGAAGATTTTTCCGTCGTCCAATTTACACCGCTTGCAATATTCAGCATCTTCTTTTTGGCGATTTTCGGCACGATTGTCACCTTCGTCAGCTATTTCTGGCTCTTAAAGCGCGTCGAAGTTGTGTTGTTATCTCTTACCTCATTTGTTACACCGCTGATTGCCGTTCTGCTTGGTGTACTCATTCTTCACGAGAAGGTTTCTCCGCAGTTATTCGCGGGCGCAACGTTGGTTTTTCTGGGCATTGCATCGGCACATCTTACGGAGCTCAGAAGTCTTCTCCGTAGTCGTTTCCTTCCAAAATAATGAATTGCCGTACGTCATTGGCGGCGATTTTTTTGCTGATCATCGGATCTGTTGATGGACTCTATGCCTGGGGGTCTGAAGGGCACCGCATTGTCAATCTGAATGGTGCACGATCATTGCCATTCGCCATGGTGCGGTTCCGCGATGTCGAATATTATTTCGCCGATCATGCCAGCGATGTTGACCGAAGAAAGATACGAGAAGAAGAAGAAACCTACCGGCAGTTCATTGAACTGGAACGATATCCTGAATTTTATAATAGAACGATGCCGACCCTACTGTTGGATCTTCAAAAGAAATACGGCGAAGAATCAGTCCGTCAAAATGGATATCTGCCGTATCTCATTTTAATGATATACGATTCATTGCAGCGAACAATTGCTGCCAGGGATTGGAAGGGAACGCTCATCGCAGCATCGGACCTCGGCCATTACATCGGCGATGTAACAATGCCGCTGAATACAACGATGAATTACGATGGTCAATTGACGAAGAATAACGGCATTAAGTGGCGGTATGAAATCGAAATGATGAACCATTACTATAATCAGGTGAATTTTAAACGAACGGAACCGAAAAAATTCGAAGCACTGCGGAATGATCCTCTGAGAGCTAATCCTGTTGCGTGGGTATTTTCATTGTTAGAGAAATCACATGCTCGTGTCCCGTCGATTATGCGTGCAGATACAGCAGCGTACCGGTCCGCAAAACGGAATTACAACAGCACGTATTATTCGGTATTATGGAAAGAGGCGGGGAAGTTTACGAACGAATTGATGCAGGAAGGTGCGGATTTGTATGCAACACTTGTGTATAATTCGTGGCTGAATGCCGGCGGTGCTAAACTGGTTTGGCCAGATGAAGCAAAAAAACGGACAGGAACAAAGGAACCGGAACATCTTGAACAGAATTACCCCAATCCGTTTAATCCTTTTACGACCATTAAATATACGTTGAAGGAAAGTTTTTATGTGAAACTCTCCGTCGTGAATTTATTCGGACAGGAACTTGATGTGCTGCACGATGGCAGACAGAGTGAAGGACGGTACGAATATCTGTTCAACGGTGAGCGGTTGCCCGGCGGTGTTTATTTTATCCGATTGCAGATGAATGATATAACCGAAGCACGAAAGATGATATTGGCGAAGTAGTTTGATGCGTTCGCACATTAACTCCACACAGAGCGATATCGCAATTGTTTGACTGTGCTTACGGTATTTTCTTTAACAATAAAGCCATCTGAATGAGATGGCTTTGTTGTTGTACAAATTTCTTTCGCTCTAATTATCTTTGGCTCCCTGATCGATCCACCGGATAAACAGACCGATCTCTTCTTCCGTCAATTTTTTCTTGGAAAAGATCGGCATCTGTGCTCCTTTGGGAGGTTTTGGAAGCAGTTTCAATACGAGGTAGCTGTTTGCTCCATTCCCGGGAATAATCATCTCCTTCGTTTTACCGCTGGACTTGATCAATGCAACATTGTCCATCGCAAAGTTACTCGGATTCTCATCATCCTTTTCATGGCATTTCATGCATTTTACTTTCACCAGGGGAAACACATCCTTTGCATAAGAAATAGTTTGAGCAGACGATGTCAAACACAGTACGAGGAGTAAAACGCAAATCGATGACAGGGTCTTCATCACTGGGACGGTCCTTTTTTAATTATTCTTAGCGCCTTGATCGATCCATGTAGAGATCATCTCGATCGTTTCTTCGTCTAGAGGTTTTTTCCCCCGGGGCATCTGTTTTCCGAACGACGCTGTGCCGCGTAGTTTCATAATAAGAGTACTTTCTTCTCCCTTTTTCGCTTTTATGACCGGTCCGTGTCTGCTGTCTCCTTTCATTAGTTCCATATATGTATCCAGATACAAATTACTGGGACTTTCATCTTCGGTATTGTGACAGTTCATGCACTTTTTTTGAAAGACAGGCATGACATCTTCCTTAAATGACACTCTCATTTTTTTGTCTTGTGCCGTAGTAACGATAATACCCGCAAAAAGAAAAATGGCGATAAATTTCATAGGCGTATAATAATTGATATTAATTTTTAAGTGCACCCTGGTTAATCCATTCGATAATTTTTTGAATTTCATCATCGGTCAAAGTTCCTCCACCTTGCGGCATCCTACCGCCAAATCCTGCAGTGCCCAAAAGTTTTTTAACGATAATACTGTTGGCTCCGTCATACTTCGTTACAACAGGACCATGACTGCTGGTTCCCAACATCAAATTCTCATAGGTTGTGAGGTTAAAGTTATTGAATGTTGATCCGGCGCCATGACACGATTTACAATTATATTTATTGATCAATCCGGTAATGTCCGTAGAGAATGTGATCAAAACAATTCCTTTGAAGGGTTTTGCATTGCTCGTTTTTGAACCTACCGTAACGCTGACATTAATGCTGCCTGAAGCGAGACCTACAGGAATTACGCTCTTTATTTGTGTTTCGCTCCATGAAACATACGTGATAGCCGGTATTGATCCGAATGAAACGACACTTGTACCCCGACTCGAACCAAAATTCGATCCATTGACAGTGATGGTATCACCCGTCTTACCGGAATCGGGTGCAATGGATGTGAGCAGAGGTGAACCGGTAATAATAATGATGGTAAATTTCTTTTTGTTGCTGGTCTTATTGTTTACGATAATACTAACACTGTCAGTGGAAGCGCCGGCAGGAATTTTTACCTGCACCTCAGTGGCAGACCACGAAATGTAAGTGACTGCAGGAGTGCTGCCGAATTTTACAACACTTGTACCTGGAATAGAGCCAAAGTTCGTACCGGTTAATTTAACGGTATCTCCGACCGCTCCGGAATCGGGCGTAACACTAACGATTGATGGAACTGGCGTCGAAACAATTGGTGAAACAGGATCTCCTTGATCTTCACAAGCAGCGATAAACAGAATGGGAGTGAAAAAAAAGAGTGACAAAAATTTAACATTCATAGATTGAGTTCCTTCTTACAGATAAAAATGGAACATAACATGGAGTTCGTTGTTCTTTAATTCTGTCGGTTTTTCCTGATTGATGCGGTAGAGCGGACGGACTTCAATTCCGGTGAGCGGGAATAATTCAGCACCGATTGTAAATCGCGTGATACTACCATCCAGAAGATCAATATTCGGGTCATAGAATTCATATCCCAGTTTTAAGTCTACACCGCTGGTAAGAAGATAATTCAACTCACCATAGAGGATATTGCCCGAAACCATTTTATTCAAGACTGGATGATGCGT
>JALNZH010000203.1 GCA_023229405.1 Bacteroidota bacterium | reverse complement strand
ATAACAACTGAATACACAATTCCTAAAAGATATTTATTTTTTGAAAGACGCATCAGTTTAGGATAGATCACGAAAAAAAGAGTTGTCCACGAAAAGGCGATCACAAAATGAAAGAGGAGTCCGTATGACGCCATTACAATGCCGCCGGAAAATGCACTATTGCCAAACACACCGCTGGCAATAAATCGCAGTACGTTCATTGGATCTTTTCCCGTGGTGAAATAATATCTGAGCATTGCGGCAGAGATGTCCAGTGTGCCTGCTAACAATCCTGTGTTACCTATCGATGCGATAATACGCTTCATCGTCCGATATACATAAACCGGAACGGAATACGTGGCTGACGCGAATCGGTTGTTTCGATATAAAAATAATTTTCCACAAATGTACTCGATGATGGAGTAAAAATAAAAGGGATCGTGATGGAGTCGTGCGGTGCGACAGTTCCGGAACGGAACATCATGCGGATGGTGGTATCCACACTCACAATATTGCGGATGGTAATCTGTTCCGACGTTGTATTTCTGAACAGGAACGAGACCGTTGTCGAAGTTCCGGTGTGCGAAGTACCCAAATTGATCATCTGCATTGGCGGAATAGTTTCCAACAGTGTCGTGACCGTGCCTGTGAGCCGGGCTTCCACTTGCGGCTGCACCGGATCGTTCGAACGCACTGTCACTATTTTCGTAATGCTACCAGAAAATCCGAGTGAATTAAACGACACGGTGATGGTATCTTCCGTACCCGGAGCAATTGCGTTGACAGATCGTTTTGCCGAAGTGCATCCACACGATGTTTCCACGCCGAGAATATTCAACGGCTGCGTGCCGGTGTTTCGCACGATCAATGGAACCGTTTTTACTTCACCATGATAAATTGCACCGAGAGTGAATAGAGTGTTATTCAATCGGATGGCCGGTTGTGCGGACAAGAATGATGCGAAAAAAAGGGTGAAGAAAACACTTTTGAACGTTTTGTGGTGTGGCGTCATGCGAACATTCCTTACAGTTGTGCGATTAAGATACTCTTTTCTTTTCAGAGTTTCATATTCTATAGGTGTTATTGGCGGGAAAACCTGTCATTGAACATAGTGAGTTTTTTAGGATAGAATAATACTTTCCGCGCAAAATAACTTTCCTACGCAATCGTAATCACCACATTTCCCGTTTTCATACCCGTCTCCACATAATTGTAGGCATCAACAATTTGTTCCAGTGAATATGTTCTATCTATGAGCGGTTTGAAATGACCGGTTTCAGCCAATTCACAGAGAAACTCAACATCTTTTTTCGAGATTGATGGAATGGGGAAAAGAACTTTTTTCCCGCCAAAGAGCGGGGTCAGCAGCGCCAGGAACGGATTTTCTGAATGTGGACCAAGGTCGGTGGACATGTAGATACCGTTTTCTTTTAAGATCGACTTGCATTCACCAAAGGAACGCTTGCCGACAGCATCGAACACGACATCAAACTGCTCAGGAAGCTTTGTGAAATCCTGTTTCGTATAATCCAACACCCGATCTGGACCAAACGATTGAACGAGGTGCATGGTATGTGTTGCACAAACTGCCGTCACCTCCGCACCAAAATATTTTGCCAATTGTACAGCGGCAGAACCAATAGCACCCGTTGCGCCGTATATAAGCCATCGCTGCCCCGGAGCAATTTTTGCAGCGCGAAGATCGCACAAGGCGTAATGACTTCCTTCGGTCATCGGCGCGGCCTCTTCGTATGAGTAATGTGCCGGCATCATGGCAATTCCTTCACGCTCTCCCATTACCATATATTCTGCATGTCCGCCGAAACGAGTATCGCTGAATCCGAAGACACGATCGCCTGGGGTGAACAAAGTTGCCGAGCTTCCGGTTTCCACAATTTCGCCAGCAAATTCATTGCCCAAGCAGAGATATGTTGGCCGAAACAGGCCGGAGAAAAAACGTGTGAGAAAAGGTTCGCCGCGAAGGAAGCCGCAATCGGTCCTGTTCACTGTTGTTGCATGGACGCGAATCAGGACTTCATCCGATTTTGGGACCGGTTTCGGCACATCAATAATCTTCAACACATCGGGCGGTCCATACTTTGCATTGACGGCTGCTTTCATGGAAAATCTCCTTTATTGTTGATCTGCGATAAACGAATAAATCCGTAGTAATGCCGTTCGTTCGAAGACACGCTTCGCGGCGGCAGGCGGTACATGGAATTTATGAAAGTGTTTTCGTGATCCATGTTGCGCCGAATACCTCCAGCAAGCTTAATGGAATTGCATACGGAAGAATTCCGAATGGAAGCACACCGAGATTTCCGATGACCACCCACATGAGGAGGAATCCGATAAACCACGAAAAGAGGAATGTATGCAGCAATGAAAATTTTTTGTTAACAATAAAGACGGCAATAGCAAACAGCAGGGACCAGAGTCCCCAAACCGCACCATTGATTGGTTCAGAAGGAAAGAGTAAACCTCTTTGTGCGTAATGCTCAGTCCAATATGATTTAACAATAAACTCATTTCGGACAAATTCCGAAATGCTAATCCACACAGTGGCAGCAAGAATGGGGGAAATGATTTTTTTCACATGAATGCCTGGAGATGTCTGAAGCTGTGAGCAATAGTTTTGGTTGGACTCTTCCGGTTGGTAATTGTTGTCATCATTCATGACCGACGACGAACCTCACCCACCGTCATTTTCTTTTGCGCTGTGATAATATATAAAAATAGAAATTGGATTTCACTGATTCGGTGAGAAAACAACAATGCCACGGCAAAATACCGCGGCATTGTCAATAATCCGTGCTTCAGCAAGTAGGTGCTATTTTAATAACGTCATCTTTTTCGTTGCTTTATAATCTCCAAATTTAAAAGAATCCTTTCTTTTTGGTCATTTTATAAAAAGTAATTTTTTGGGTATTGCGTAATCTTTTGTTTCAATCTTAACAATGTATACTCCGCTACAAACATCATTTAATACAGAGTTTTTAAAGTTCCAATGAATTTTATAGTCATTGGGTAGTAATACTTGACTGTTTAAGAGCTTCCCAATTTCTTGTCCCAACATGTTATACATTGATATTCGTACTTCGGTTTGTTTTGTAAGTGAAAAAGATATTGTTGCATCTCCATTCGTAGGATTTGGAAAAATTTCTGACACAGAAATTCCAAAATCAACAGTATGATTGCGTACTGAAAATTTAGAAGTAACAGAAGTCATAATTCCATAATTTCCCGAAGCATTTATTCTTTGAATGTATGTACCAGGAATTGCAGGATAGACACGATCTGTCCACGCAACTATAACACCCTCTTTGTTGTCGGAAACACAAGTTACTTGTTCTGATGTGACAGTATCTGTTTTTGATGAAACAATTTTTCCACTTCCACCCCATAAAAAATCACCGCTTGAACTAATATTTACTGCACGAGTAAAAATACTACCTGCAACTACCACGGGATCTAGTGTAACAATTATCGCTCCCCCTTTTCCATTTGTAATAAGAGTGTTCCCCCGTTCGCTTCGATAATCAACGCCAGTCTTAATTGGATTCTTCCAGAGCAATTCACCTTTTAAATTTATTTTGTAAAGCGTTGTCAGATAATCCTTCGTATTACAGGAGATTATTATACTACTATCTTCCGATTTAATGATTTGAACATCTGCAAATTCTTGAACATCGGAAGCTATTACTTTCCCTGAATCTGTTAATAATGATGTTCCATCTTTGGAATAATATTTCACAAGTAAATCATAATCACTTGAAGAATTTGCAAAAAAACTTGGGCCACAGAAAAGAATACTTCCATCTGGAAAAACAGTATTATCGCTTTGGGAATAGAATGGAGCATTAGCAATCCACAAAGTATTTCCATTGCCATCTATCTTATAAAGGTTCGCAATATCATCTAACAAATACACGTCACCTTGGTTTGTAAGGTTTCTTTGATCAAAATATTTTTTTGTTACAACAAGTTTGCCTCCTTGCTGAAATTTTAATTTACCTTGTTTATTGGTTACTTGTAAGTATTGATCATCTTGAAGCTGCATTGTATCTCTGTAAGCAACGGAAAGATAAATCGACGTATCATTATACAAACCTATAAATTCTGCAGTACTCGGTAATTCTTTTTTACCAAGATAAATTCCCGAATCGGGAAATAAATATTTCCCATCTGGTGAAAATCCCTGCATCATTGCATCAGAATAGATGCGATAATATGGATATGAATACCGTCTAATATCTTGCCACAGAACAAAAGCATTTCCTACTTTATCAAGCAACAAACTTCCTACTGTTCCTGTATATCCTCTACCACGTGCTGTGTCGACAGTTAATATTTTCCCAGTTCCCCACAATTGAACTCCATTACTATCCATTTTTTGAAGTCGTGGAATCCCCATATCCCACAGTACATACGTTTCGCCAAATATATTTGTCGCCATTGCAATCACTTGCCCCGTGTTAATCCGCAAAACATTTGTTGGGTCGGAAGACCATTGAGAAAAACAAGATGGTGAAATCAAACCGATCATTAAAAAAGTGAGAAAAAATTGCTTTACCTTTTGAAGGTAAACCCAATGTATTTTATTTCTATACATATGATTTATTCTTTCTTCTTATTTTTTCTATTTCTACACTCAAATTATTGCAAACAATATTGTCAAACAGAGAATACATATTGTAGTGTTGAAAGTAACGCTTTTTAAGATATTGCGGTATCACGTAAATACGCTATTTTAAATACCTAACGGTTGAGTGACAAATGAAAAGGTACCATCCTTTTCGAGTTAAAATTAGTATAATTGTTCATTGAAATAATATCGATTCATACAAAGCACACGATACAACAAAACGGGTATTTCTATGCGTAAACGGGACTCAATGACGCTCCGGTTTAATCGAGAGGCAGGAAAGAGTTACTTGGAAGAGAACAAGTTATTTTAAAACCATCATCTTTTTCATCCGGACTTTATTTTCTACTGTTAGTTTATAGAAATAAATACCGCTGGAAAGATGTGCGGCATTCCAATGTATTTCCTTCCAGCCGGCGGATTGTTGTTCGTTCACCAGCGTCTCAACCAACTGTCCAAGAAGATTGTATACCGCTAAGCGGACATGTGTTTCGGTTGGTATTGAATAACGAATAGCCGTAGCCGGATTGAATGGATTCGGAAAGTTTTGTTCCAGCACCGGTGAAACCGGAATTGCAACGGACTGCTGTTGCTGAACTTCGGCCGGCATAACAGGATCGATAGCGATTGCTTGAATATCGGATTTCCCCAGTGAACCGATGACGGTAGCGACGCCGGAACTGGTATCTATTTTCACCAGCGAATTTATTGTTGTGCCGGAGCCGCTTAAGCCGAACAACGTGCCATTCTTATCAAAGACGATATCGTTAATCGCCGAACCGACTCCTGCGCTTCCTACGAGCGTGGACATACCGGTAGTGCGATTTACTTTATAGATATTATCCACTGCACCGGAAGTATTGCGGAGGGACATCCACAATGTTCCATTGACGGGATTGATCGCGAGTCCGGCTGTGCGCTGACTGGAACCGTTCGTTCCGATCTGCGTTAGCACGCCGGTATGCATATTCACGGAATAGATCCACCCGGTAAACGAGCCGGTGTATGCCAAGGAATCGTTATAGATTGCCATTCCTTTTAAATTTGCGGTTGCTACAGTGGCAAGTTGCTGCGTGTTCAATCCGTCGCTTCCGATGCGGTAGAATGATCCACTGGCGGTCGTGGTTAGATTATTGAATCCGACGAGCTCTTTCGATTTCGGGTGAACGCGCAGACTGTTAATCTGCGGGATATCGGTCTTTTGTACGAGTGTCAATGCACCGGTGCTGGTATTGACGGTGTAAAATTTTCCTCCGTCAGTCTTTCCGGAGACAGCATACATCGTTCCCGGTTTCGCAGTATAGAAAGGACCGGAAGGAATTTTTTCCATAATAACCGTTTTAAGAAGAATATCTCTCTTCGGATCGAATACCATTGCTAGTGGAGCAGCAGGAAAAGTAAAGCGGAACGTATCACTGTTTGCAGCGTTGAAAACTTTAATAGTTGTATCTTTTCCGTTGGCCATCGAGAAGCGAAGCACAACCGGCATCTTCCAGAAGGTCGTCGCAGCCTGTGCTTGCGTTAACACCACCAAACCAGTGCTGTCATATCTGTTGATGGCATATTTCACGACATATTCGGGATGGTTCGCCTGTTTCAGCCATTCATTAAAGAACCATGTCAGATCCTGATTTGCAGCAGTGCTGAATTGCTGGACGAAATCGTCAGTGGTGATGGATTGGTATTTGAATTCCGGATGTGTTCCGTATGCTTTGAGTGCAGCAAAGAAGGATGAATCTCCGATCACATAGCGAAGCATATGAAGTACGCTGGATCCTTTTGCATACGTGATGGGGAAATTGAATAACTGACCGTTGCCGGGAGGATTCACCGCCCACGATGGAACATAGATCGCCCAGCCAGGATTGTTACCGAGATAGATGCTGGCGTAGGCGTCGATCCGTCCCTTATAGTAGGGATATCCCAAAGTATATTCATCCCACAACGATTCGCTGTACGTTGCGAACGCTTCATTCAACCAGATATCCGCCCACGTTGCGCAGGTGATCATATCACCGAACCATTGATGGGCATATTCATGCGCAATCAGGCTTTCATCCTGATAACCGTTCGGCATCAGACTGGTCAACGTCTGGTTCTCCATTCCGCCCCAAACAAACTGCGTGTTCAGTGTCGCAAAGCCGTTTTTCTGGAACGGATGTTCACCGAACTGTTTGGAGAATTGCGTCGTCATCGGACCGATTTTTGCTTTGATGTTGTTGAGTGCGTCCGTGTTCTCGCCGGTGTTCCAATAAAAGAAGAGAGGAATACTGTCCGATGGATTGGAGAGTTTTTTCCAATAAACGATATCCAGATTGTAATTCACTTTGGATGAGATCACCGCAAGATATGTG
>JALNZH010000202.1 GCA_023229405.1 Bacteroidota bacterium | reverse complement strand
CTTCGCAAGGGGTTCTTTTGCTTCTTTATTTCCCCGTCAAGAAAAGAAGGAATAAGTTTTTCTATTGTATGATTTATTTTGGACAAGTATGTAATCCGAAGGATATTAAAATAGGATAATTGTTCTGATGAACGTTTGAATCAGTTCGGCACAGCAACGCTTCGCCGAACAGTCAATCAATTGAAGATCTCCATTTGCGGGGAGGGAGGTTTCAACGGGAGGGAGATAGTAAATGTTGACCCCACATTAACGGTACTTTCAACAGTAATAGTGCCGCCATGAATATCCACGATCCATTTTGAAATGGAAAGACCAAGTCCGCTGCCACCAAGTTCGCGTGTTCGAGCTTTGTCGACTCGGTAGAATCGGTCGTAGATCTTCGGCAATTCTGATTCGGGGATACCAACACCGGAATCTTTGATCTGCACATTCACAAACCGATGTTCCCGGATAAGAGAGATTTCCACAGAACCGTGTTCAGGAGTGTATTTGATTGCATTATCAATTATGTTCAGGAAAAGCTGGCGCAACCGGACGGCATCGCCGATGATCAAGGCATCGTCTAACGTTCCAAGTGTGACAGAAATGTGTTTATGGTCCGCCAGCATTTCACCATCCTCAAACAGATCCTGAATAATCGGCCGGAGCCAGACATCTTCCGTTTTTAATTGTGTGAATCCGCGGTCTGCCTTGGCGAGCGTCAAAAGATTTTCGATAATTGCGGTCATGTGGATGGTTTCTTCGAGAGCGCTGGAAAGTACTTTTCGATTTTCCTCGGAAGAATTTTTTTTGGAACGGAGTGCAAGTTCCAATTCGCCCCGCATGATGGTTAACGGTGTGCGAAGTTCATGCGACGCATCGCTGGAAAACTGCTGGATCTGTGCAAACGACAGCTGCAGACGGCTGAACATTTCGTTGAAGGTTGCAACCAACCGTCCCAGTTCGTCATCGATGCCGGTTGGCTGGATGCGTTGATCGAGATTATGCGCGGTAATTGCGCGGGCAGTCCGCGCAATATCGTCTACCGGTTTAAACGATCGCGAAGCAAGAAACCATCCGCCCGTCACCGAAACGACGATCGCTACCGGGATCAGAAAAATAAAAATGGAAAAAAGGTTCGCGAGTACGTCGTTGATTTCGGAAATAGGATAGGCGACATACACTTTCATTGTTCTGTCCTGACTGACGGCAAGACGCAGCGGCTGTCCTTTCGAATTCCAGACCGTCACCAGTTTCGTAATATCCTGCGGTACGTCGTCGAACGCAATCTCTTCCTTGCCGAGTCCTGATTTGTATAGAAGATCGCCGTTTCTGTCTTTAATCTGGATGATCTGTTTTTTCGGTGTCAGCAGTGTATGCTCGTAGATCTGATTCCAAATGGCGTCGAATTCCACATCGATGGAATCTGCTTCCTTAATCTCCACTTCGTCGGATTTTCTGATCGGCTGAGTGGGGGATTGGGTTTCGTTCACCGCCTGCTGTTTCGGTGTGATCCGCTTCCGTTTGAGTTTCACTCTGTTGGCTCGCGGTTCAATAAAATTTTTCAACCATACGACCTCGTTGTATAACGACCGGTCAAGGCTGATCAACAGATTCTGTTCTGTAAAATAGTATGCTGCCAGGCCGAAACCGAGCAACGTGCCGCTCACAATTAGCGAATAGTACAGGGTGAGTTTAAACCGGATTGAACGGCGGATTTTTATCATTCTGCTAGTGATCCTTCAGAACATATCCGACGCCGCGGATGGTGTGCAGCAGTTTATCCGGGAAGCCACCGTCGATTTTCGTCCGAAGATGATTGATATAGACATCGATGATATTGGTGCCGGTGTCGAAATTGTAATTCCAAATATGTTCGGTGATCGTACTGCGGTTTAATGTTTTGTTTTTATTCCGGATGAAATATTCCAGCAGCGAAAATTCCTTCGACGTCAAATCAATCACTTTTCCGCCACGAATCACTTTCCGGGCGACAAGGTCCAGCGTAAGATCGGCGATGGTAAGCGTCGTTGCCGATCGTTCGGCACCTTTTTTTCGGCGGAGCAGCGAACGGACACGCGCGAGCAATTCTGTTATGGCAAACGGTTTCACGAGATAATCATCCGCCCCGGTATCAAGCCCTTTTACACGATCTTCAACGGTTCCTTTTGCGGTGAGCATCAGTACGGGAGTTCCATTTTCCACTTTGCGTAGTGCAGCCAGCACCTGTATCCCATCCTTTTTGGGAAGCATGATGTCGAGAATAATCAGATCGTACTGTTTCTGCAGTGCATGATGCTCCCCTTTTTCTCCGTCCGCCGCTTCATCAACAGCATACTTTTCCTCTTCCAGTCCTTTGCGGATTAATGCAGAGATCTTCTTTTCATCTTCGATGATTAGGATTGTTGCCAGAGGTTCTTTGGTTCTCTTCATGCTTTCCTCATTCCATTATTGCGCGCGTAGTTCTTCCGCTTTAATGTGTTTAACCCAGCGTTGAGCGCCTGTCAGGTCGTAACACTCCAGCGATACGACACGTTCCCTTCGTTTGCCGCTGAATTTCAGCATACCAAAATTGTGCTTATCGTTGACGAGCGTTCCGTTAACGCGAAGCGAATTGGTGAATTCTTTTGTGGGAACACCATTTCTGTCTTTTAACGGATTCAGTCCCGAAGTTAACGCCGAACAGGTGAAATCATACAGCGTGTAGAACGTTGAATCTTTCAATGCTATCAATTCCGTCAGATGCCTGTCACCAGAAAGAAAAATAATTCCGGGAATTTTATTCTTTTTGATGTAGCCGAGCAGATCGGTATATTCGACAGGAAATTGTGATAATAATTCGGAAAACAATGCGTCCGTATTTAAGCTCTGATTGCCGTTCACGATGATGCGAAAGGTGATATTGGTATTGGCAGCGCTGTTGGATAAAGCATCCTTGATCCATTGCAGTTGTTCTTTGCCGAACATTGTTTTGTGTTCATCCGCCGGAGATAAATTTGGTGAGCGATGATATCGGTCATCCAACAGGAAGAATTCAACATCATTCCAGACGAACCGGCCGAATGTGCCGTTTGTCTCCGTTGTTCCATACGTTTGATTAGCCCAGAACAGTTTAAAGATTTCCAACGATTCCTCCCGTAAACGGAACGATCGATCGGCGTCGTTCGGACCAAAGTCATGATCGTCCCATACGGCATAGTTGTGTGTGGATCCGAGTAACCGTTGCATTTCCGGTAATGCCCGAGTATGTTCATGCCGGTGAATAATTCCTGCACGTGAATCCCAATCTGGTTCACGCAGATATGCGTTGTCGCCTCCCCAAATGAAAAGATCGGGATTTTTTGCGGCGATAGTATCGAAAATTTGGTAATCGCTGCCGTACGGTCTGTCCGGACGGTCGAATTCTGGTTCATTTATGTACGCACACGATCCGAAGGCGACGGCAAACTCAGCCGGATCGGTGCGCCACTGCCAGAGCATTTGGGTCTGAAACCGGAGGGGATAATTTCGCCTCACCGGTTTGCCATCTACCAACACTTCGAATTCGAATTTCATTCCTGGTTTTAAGCCGCTGATAACAGTTTTGGCGATATTTGCATTTTCTTCCAACGTTTTGACGATAATGCTCTTTAATTTTGACTGTGGGTCGGTAATATTCCAATAATTGTATTGCACTGCTGCCGGTTTGGAAGTCTGCACCCATAACATTACTTCAGTCATGAGTCCGTATCCAACCATTGGTCCGGATTGAATGATGGATGTCTGTGCAGGCAGCACGAGAAAAAACAAAACAGTGAGTATCAGAGAGCGCACAGAAGAGTTCACGAAACACCTTTCATAGAGAGTAGATAAACTGTTTCACTAAAAGTACCCGAATCAAAACAAGGAAGCAAGTTTTCCATTGCTAAATGATTGTAAAACCTTAAGTTTTTTTCATTTTTTGTCAGACATTCAACCTTGGATATAGGGGAACTATTAATTATTTTCAAACAGTATGAAACATGTATCGCTTTTTCTTCTGCTTGTTTTTTCAACACTCCATTGGTCATGTGGTGTGGTTAACGCCGTTGCTGTTAATGCCACGACAAACATCGTGGATTATGGTTTGGTCGCAATTTTTGAAGAATCCGATCTCGATTTTGCCGAGAAAGCCATTCCGGGGAACCTAACGCTACTGGAAGCATTATATCGCGCAAAGGATAAGGATGACGATCACCTCGCATTTCTTCTGACGCAAGGATATACCGGATACACGCTAGGATTTGTGGAAGATACCGATCCCGAGAGGGCCAAAGTTCTTTACACCCGTGCCCGCGATTATGGATTGAAAGCGCTGAAGAAGAACAAACTGTTCGCGCATGCATTTGATCAGGGACAGCAAGAATTTAAAAAGAGTTTGGAACAATTCGGGAAGAGTGATGTGCCGATGATTTTTTGGACGGCGAATGCGTGGGGAAATCTGATCAATATAAGTATTTCGGATCCCGAAATTTTGGGTGATCTTCCGAAAGTAAATGCCATGATGGAGTTTGTGCTGAAAAACGAAGAGACCTATTTCTACGGCAGCGCACATCTCTATTTTGCCGCGATTCTGGCAACAACACCGAAGAATCTTGGCGGAAAACCGGACAGCGCAAAATATCATTTTAATAAATGTTTCGAAATCGGCAAAAATAATTTTATCCTGCCGCATTTGTACATGGCAAAAAGTTACTGCGTACAAATGCAGGATAAAGCATTGTTCGAAAAACTTCTCACTACCATCGATGAAACATCCCTCGAAGTGTTACCGGAACAACGGTTGGTGAATGCTATTGCAAAACGAAAAGCAAAACATTTGGCCGAACGTATTGATGAGTTGTTCTTCTGATTACCAATTATTCATAGAGACACAAAGGCGCACGATTACCATGAAAATACTGTTCTCACTTCTCACAATTGTTCTGTTGATGTCGACGGCGTCAGCACAAGAATATATTATTAAATTTGCAACACTGGCACCTGAAGGTAGCACCTGGATCAACATCATGAAAGAATATGATGCAGCGGTGCGGAAGGAGAGTGGCGGAAAACTCGGGTTCCGGATTTACGCCGGAGGGGTTGCCGGGGATGAAAAAGATGTGATGCGTAAAATCCGTCTCGGACAATTTAATAGCGCTGGCATTACCGGATTCGGCATCGGCGAAATCGCAAAGTCTGCGCGTGTGCTGGATGCGCCGTTTCTGTTCAAAAATCATACTGAAGTGGACTATATCGTAACACAGTTCGACGGGGAATTTAACAAAGAATTCGAAAACGGTGGTTTCGTTCTGCTCGGATGGGCGGAGGTCGGTTCCGTCTATATTATATCCAAAACACCAGTAACGAAAATCAGCGATCTTCATAAAATTAAAATGTGGGAATGGGAAGGGGATCCGGTAGCGGATGTTACATTTAAGACTATCGGTATCAATCCTATTCAACTCTCCATCACCGACGTTGTGACTTCGTTGCAGACCGGTTTAATCACCGGTGCATATGCATCGCCGCTGGCAATCGTATCGCTGCAATGGAATTCCGCTACCAATCACTTGATGGAATACCCGCTTACCAATGCATCCGGCGCTGTGGTAATCTCCAAACGAGATTTCGATAA
Organism: Bacteroidota bacterium; assembly: GCA_023229405.1. Lineage (GTDB taxonomy): Bacteria > Bacteroidota > Ignavibacteria > UBA10030 > UBA8401 > UBA8401. The sequence goes on along the minus strand of JALNZH010000202.1, from coordinate 1,372 downwards.
GATTCCTGTCGATTTACAACAGGTATTGTTGAAGCACGGAAAAACATTCATGCGAAAGCTGACGGAAAAAAGCCGTCAGGATAACATTAAATCGTTGGACATCTTGAAGAAAAACAAAATGACGTTTAACAGACCGGATGTGACCGAACTTAAAACCTATGATGAGATCGGGAAAAAAGCCCGCCGGTCGCTCGTTGGAAAACTGTATTCGGAAGATCTGCTGAATCGCGTAGAAAAAGCGCTGGCGGATTTTCGGGCAAAGAATAAATAATACTATTTTTGGGCACCGAGCCCGCAATTGAAATCGTGAGCTCGGTACAATATAATCCTCTATGAAACCAATTCTCTTTATAGACTCTTGGCTTGAAAAAATCTCCGGTTGGATGCTTGTCGGTTTACTCGGCATCATGATCGCGATGGCATTCGGTCAGGTGATTCTCAGGAATTTTTTTGATTCCAGCATTGAGTGGGGAGATATTTTCCTCCGGCATCTCGTCTTATGGGTGGGATATTTCGGCGCCGTGATCGCAACCGGTGAAGGACGCCATCTGCGCATTGAATTTATCACTAAGCTGGTGCCGGAGAAACCCCGCAAAATTTTCTTCGTCGTTTCCAGCCTATTTGCCGCTGTTATGTGTTACTTTTTGATGCAGGCGGCGATCTCATTCGTGCAACTCGAAATGGAATCTGAATCGACGCTCATTCTTGATCTGCCAGGATGGTATTTTATCATCATCATCCCGATCGGGTATGCAATGCTGTCGTTCCGTTTTCTGATCCGTTCTTTAAACGGAACTGTGCAGATGGCAAAGGGAAATTGGATGACGCCGGAGGGACATCACTAATGCCGGTTATTTACATTGCGCTCGGACTTCTCGCGCTGGTATTGATTGGTACCCCACTCTTCACCATTATTGGCGCGATTTCACTTTTTGGTTTTTCCAATGAAGGAATCGATACTGCAGCGGTGATGATTGAATTGTACCGTCTTGCAAGTCAACCTGTTTTGCTTGCCATCCCTCTGTTTACCGTTGCAGGTTATTTTCTGGCAGAAAGTAAATCGCCGCAGAGAATCGTTGCACTGGCGCAGGCACTCATTGGCTGGATGCCCGGTGGACTTGCCGTTGTGGTGTTGCTCAGTTGTGCGGTGTTTACGGCGTTTACCGGTGGTTCCGGAGTGACGATTGTCGCGTTGGGGGGACTTGTCTACCCGATTCTGATCTCGGAAAAATATTCTGAAAAATTCGCACTTGGATTGGTAACAACATCAGGAAGTCTGGGATTATTATTTCCCCCATCGCTGCCGATTATTCTCTACGGCACATTTGCCGAAGTTTCCGTTGATGCGTTGTTCAAAGCAGGTGTCGTGCCC
>JALNZH010000266.1 GCA_023229405.1 Bacteroidota bacterium | reverse complement strand
GAAAAAGAATATGCTATTCGGTTTGCACTGCAAGGAAATCCTATTTCCATTTCGTCCCCAACACCAGGGCAACAACTTCAAACATCGGAGTTTCAAATTCAATGGACCGATGCTTCAATGAACAACGACACAGTAATCGATCTTTATTACAGTAATACCGCGAACGAACAATGGAAACTCATTGCAAAAAACGTCATGAATTCTGGAACGTATTCATGGAATATATCATCTCTTCCGGACGGAATCTTTTACAAACTCCACATAGTGAAAACCTCTTCTGGAGCGGTCTCTTACGATTCGACCGGAGGATACTTCACCATCAATAAGCCTGGCGATGCTGCTCCGGAAATTATTTTACTGCAACCAAAAAACCTGAAATCAATTTCCAATGTGTATCCAATACAGTGGTATGCCGGAGATGCTGAAGGCGACCCGGTCTCGATAAAAATCTTTTACAGTGATAATGATGGAACTACATATACGCTTTTGTCTGAAGTATCGAACAGCGGCACTTACCTTTTTCATACAAAACAATTTCCCAATACCTATTCGGGGAAATTAAAACTGGAAGCGGCAGCAAATGGAAAAATCAATACGATTGAATCTCAAAAATTCCGAATTGGTAATTTTTTTACTGCCATCACTGATTCTGCTTCGCTTATACACGTTGCCGGTCGAGCAACTGGCAAGGTATTTCCTGGCGTAGCCGATAGCACGCTAATTACTGGAGACTCCTACCGAATCACCTTCGATTCAACCAACGGAAGTCTGCGATACAATGTAAAGGATATTACTACAAACCAGATGAAATTGCAGGAAGCAATGATGACGTCGAACAACGGAACCGGCACGATCGTTGATGGTATGAGAATATGGTTCGAAAATCACGTGACTATGCCGGATACCGGAAGAAGTCAATTCGTCATACCTCCGGTGAATATTAAAAAAACAGTTTTGTCGACATTCGCAGCACTTCCCAAAAAAACTCTTCCCATCGATCTCTTGTTCCAGTTTGGTTCATTGGATACAAATAGTTTCGGCGATTATATCGCCCCGTTAGATTCCTTCCCTTCCACATCGGGGACAAGTCTTGTTAAAACTCCTTTTAGGATTATCAATATTACAGATACGACACAACTTTCTGTGCGGATCTACGAATTTTTCTCTTCATCAATTCCATTTCGAAAAAAAGGGCGTTGGGATTTAGGTGAATCCATCATCCTCATTGTTCCGCCAGCAACAAACGTTGTACATGCCAGCGTCACATTTTCGATAGCAGACGAGACCACATCCGCTCATTTTAACGGCGGAGAAGAGTTTTATCTCTACACTAAAAAATCTTTTACGACCAATGATATTTATGAATTTACTGCCGATATAAAATATGGCAAACCAACATCAGTGTCCGGCAGTGCTGCACTTCCGAAAGAATTCGCGTTGGAACAGAACTATCCTAACCCGTTTAATCCTGAAACGACGATCCGTTTCTCGTTGACGCAGCCCGGACGCGCATCGCTGAAGATTTATGATGCCATTGGACGGGAAGTGCGAACGCTATTTGACGATGAAATGAAGGAAGGAATCTATACAGTGGTGTGGAACGGGAATAACCAGTTCAACCAGCCTGTCTCTTCGGGAATCTATTTTTACCGATTACATTCCGGTAGTTACTCCAGTACGAAAAAGATGGTGATAATGCGGTAAATATACTCGTGTTGATGAAAAAAAATCGCGGTCCTTATGTCCGCGATTTTTTTTAATATTCCCGAAATTAACACTATGCAAAACTGTTGACGAGGAAACTACTTGGCAATTCCAAGTTGGCGGTATTTCTCTTCATACTTTTTCCACAATTCCGTGTGGCGGCTGCGCAGATCGATCTTCCGCCCCTGAATAAATTCCATCTCCACATTGCTCATTATTTCCAGCGGGTCTCCGGTAGTAACGATGAGCGTCGCATCTTTTCCAATTTCCAGTGATCCTACCATAGATTCGATTCCCAAAACTTTTGCAGCATTAATCGTGACAGCTTTTAATGCTTCTTCTCTTGGCAATCCATATGCTGATGCAGTGGCGGCTTGAAATCCAATATTCCGTTCATTCATCGTTGAATTTCCGCCGCCGGAGATTGCAAATAATACTCCAGCAGAAAATAATTTCACCGGCACGGTGAAAGGGATATCATATTCTTCCCAACGGCGTCCCGGCACATCATGAATCGGTTCGACGATAACACTTACATTGTTCTCTTTCAGAAGGCCGGCCACTTTCCACGCATCGCGGCCGCCATGGATCGTCATACGAACATTTTGGTCCCTGGCAAACTGTACGGCGGATTGGATTTGAGATAGTTCATTTGCACCGACAATCAATGAAACCCGACGGTCAAATAACGGTGCAAATGTCTCCCACCGAAGATCGGTCGGATGTTTTTCCCCATCCGCCTTCTTCGCTTTCAAATACGCCCGCGCGTCGGAAAAGGCGTTCTGCAATTCCTTAAGTGCATTTTCAATTGCTTTTTTCTGTTCCTCTTCGGATTGACGGACAAACGGTGAGCGGGAAACACGCATCGTCGGCCAGTTTATATAGAGTCCAACCGGTGCTTTGAGCGTCATTTCTTCCGTTGTCCATCCATCCATCATCATCGCTGCTGTTCTGCCAGCAATCAGACTGCCGCCGGGCATAACATGGGAAATTGTTACTCCGTTCGCACGTGTTGTCGGAATAAGTTCGCTTTCAGGATTTACTGCAACTTCCGCGCGGACGTTCGAATTGATTTTTCCCGTTTCGCTGATGTCGATTGTGGCGCGCACCGCCTCTATTTCGTTCAAGCCGATATTCGAGGCCGCGTTGATCAGTCCGGGATAAATATGCTTTCCTGAAACATCGATCCGTTCCGCACCGGAAGGGATGTCGACGGTTTTCCCGACGAATGTAATCTTCCCTTTATCGAACAGGATCATTCCATTTTCGATTACAGCTCCGGAAACGGTGTGGAGTGTTCCGCCCGCAAGTACAATAGGATGATCTTGTTTTTTTGCCGGAATAGGGGTAGAAGGAAACAACAAATGATACTGAAAAATAAATACTGTCAGAAAGAAATATTTGACTGATGTTTTCATTGTCTCACCTCATTCTCGATGGTCTGCGCATGTAATTCTTCATGACACGAATACTCCGAACTGCGTTGTAACTGAGGTGGTGCACCGGATCCTTTCTTTTTTGACTTACCAGCTTTTTGTATCAATTCCGCTTTTTTCTTCAGCACATCCTCGCGCATCATCGCATCATCGTTTTTATCAAAGAATCTTCTCCCATCAATCCATGTCTGTTCACAGATTGTATAGGTGGAAAGCGGATGTCCGCTCCACACCACAAAATCCGCATCCTTTCCCACTTCCAGCGAACCTACGCGATTGTCGATGCGCAATTGCTTTGCAGGATTAATGGTGACAAATTTCAACGCGTCTATCTCGTTCAATCCTCCGTATTTCACAGCTTTTGCCGCTTCCAAGTTCATCCGGCGCGCCATTTCGTTGCTGTCGGAATTGTACGACATAAGCACTCCAGCATCGTGCATCAACTTGCCGGCGTACGGAATCGCATCGATCACTTCATGTTTGTACGCCCACCAGTCGCTGAACGCCGACGCACCAACACCGCGTTTGGCGATTTCATCGGCAACTTTATATCCTTCCAGAATGTGTTGCAGTGTGCCGATCTGGAAACCGAAATCATCGGAGACTTTCAGCAACATTAAAATCTCATCCTGACGGTAACAGTGCGAATGGATCAACCGCTTTTTGTTCAGAATCTCCACCAATGTTTCCAATTCCAGGTCGCGGCGCGGCGGAATAAGCGATGAATTCAATTTTGCACCATTCATTTTTTTATCATATTCCTGCGCTGCAGTAAATTCATCGCGGATGATCTGCTCCACTCCCATGCGCGTCTGTGGATACCGCGTGGTAAATTTTTCACCCCAATTGGATTGTTTCGGATTCTCTCCCAATGCAAATTTAATTCCTGGAATCGCTCCTTCAAATTTCATCTGCTCGGGCAGCATTCCCCATCGCAGTTTCGAGACCTGATTTTGTCCTCCGATGGCATTTGCCGAACCGTGCAGTTGATTGACAGTGGTTAATCCCCCGGCTAATTGTCGGTAAATATTTATGTCGTCGGAATTGATCACATCGCCGATCCTCACTTCTGCCGTTACTGCTTGGCCTGCTTCATTTACTCCTTCCGAAATCGCCGTGTGTGAATGAGCATCGATCAATCCGGCAGTGAGATGTTTCCCCTTGGCATCGATAATCACTGCACCGGCTGGTGCCGAAAGTCCTTTACCGATCTTAGCAATCTTTCCTTTGGCAACCAGCAGATCGGTTTCTTCTAGTTTTCCCTGCGGACCGCTTGTCCAGATCGTGGCATTCTTTACCAGAACATCCTGTTGGTTCGGCACTTCTTTTCGTCCGAAGGCACCATCCGGATACACAAGTTCGTTGCTTGCACAAAGAGGCACTAAGGACGCCGTGGTATCGGGTTTCGTTTCGAATATTTTGATCCGTCGGGCATTCCATCCGCCCGACTTGCCGGTCGACAGATCATACAGCCCAGCCAGCACTTCTCCGTTCACGACACCGGAAAGACGAATAATACCGCTTAAGCCGATAGAATCGCCGTCAAACGTCAGCGAGAATTTTTTTTGAATGAACGCTGCCGATGTTGCTTTTACACTCTTTGTCCCTTTTTTAACATTAACAGTAATCGCATCTTCATCACCGGTAATCTCTAACAAGCAGGTATCTGCAATAGTGAGCGAAAATGTCCACGTTCCACGAACATCAGTATCAGGCGCACTTTTTATTTCATAACGGACACCTTCAATCCATGATTCACGGATTTTTGTTTTTTCGGCAAAAAGTTCGCCGTCCGTTAAAACGATATTGGCAATCTTTCCCTGTTCTATTGTGCCGAGTTGTTTTTCCATACCAACGATCTGTGCAGGCACTGTGGTAACCGACGCCAACGCATCTTCCGCACTCAAACCGCAGTCAATTGCAGTTTTCACCATTGCACGAAATTTTGCCGCGTCTTTCAAAAGATTGGACGTCAATGCAATCGTTACTCCCGCCTTTTTTAATCTGGAAGGATTTTCCGATGCAAAATCCCAATGACGTAACTCTTCATAACCGGCATTAAAAGCATCCTCGGGTGTTTCCACAGTCGGTGCGTCAGGAAAATTCACGGGCAAAATGATAGGGACATTCATCGCACGTACCGCATCAATGCGTCGGTATTCGTATCCGCTACCCCGGAGAATCCATTGCAATGAAAATTCTTTGGCGATCGC
>JALNZH010000201.1 GCA_023229405.1 Bacteroidota bacterium | reverse complement strand
GGTTGCAATATACAGTATTCAACAAGGAGCGTCATCGCATGTGCCGCGGCATCCGTTCGAGGTAAAAAAAGCTTGGAAGGCAATTAAAGCTATTGCATGGGAAATTCCACTGCCGTTCTTTATTATCTTCGGTATCTATGGCGGACTCTTCACAGCGACAGAAGCCGCTGCGGTGACAGCATTTTATGTCTTTGTGGTGGAAGTATTTATCTATAAAGATTTAAAATTTTTCACTGATGTTCCGCGCGTGATGAAAGAGAGCATGGTCCTTGTCGGAGCGATCCTGATGATTCTCGGCTGCGCGATGGGCTTAACCAGTTATCTGATTGATCAGCAGGTGCCTCAAAAATTGTTCGAATACATCAGCCAGGTAGTAACGAGCAAAGTGTTTTTCCTCATCATTCTTAATCTCTTTCTGCTCGTCATCGGCATGATGATGGAAATTTTCTCCGCTATTGTTGTTGTTCCGCTCATTGTTCCGGTAGCGAAACAATATGGTATCGATCCGATCCATCTCGGAATCATTTTTCTGGCAAATCTGGAAATTGCCTATTTGATGCCGCCAATCGGTCTGAATTTGTTTATGGCGAGTTTCCGGTTTAAAAAATCGATCGGACAAGTTGCCATTGCCACACTACCGTTTATCTTCGTACTCTTCATCGCACTTATTCTTATTACCTATGTTCCGGAATTGAGTCTGTGGTTCGTAACGGAGTGACGGTTTCTTTCGTCGCTCCGTTCATGGCAACTGCGGATCAATTAATCCTTTGTAGCTCTCTCGCTTTGTGTTTATATTTGTTCTGTTATGTCTAAACAAACATCAAAATATGTCTGTCAATCGTGCGGATATGTCTCTGCGCGGTGGACAGGAAAATGTACGAACTGCAATGAGTGGAACTCTTTTGTTGAAGAAGCGCCGACTCCACTGAAACTTGTTCGTAAAAGCGGCGGAATCGCTTCAAAAATCGATGCGATTTCGCTGAATGATGTGGACAGCATCACGGATGTTCGATTCGTTACAGGACTGGCGGAATTCGACCGCGTACTCGGCGGTGGTATCGTTACCGGAAGTGTTATTTTGTTGGGAGGCGATCCTGGAATCGGGAAATCGACGCTGATGATGCAGGTAGCGCTGCACTTAAAGGAGAAAGTCGTTCTCTATATTACGGGTGAAGAATCCCCGAAACAGGTGAAACTCCGCGCGGAGCGATTGGGAAAAGCAACAAGCAACATTCAGCTTCTTGCAGAAACAAATCTGGAAACGATCACCGATATAATCGAACGAGCAGTGCCCGATCTGGTGATTGTCGATTCGATCCAAACATTGTATAATCCGAATCTTGAAAGTGCTCCGGGAAGTGTCGGACAAGTGCGTGAATCGACCGGTATACTAACCCGCGTGGCGAAGGCAAAAAATATTCCGATCATTCTTATCGGCCATGTAACGAAAGAAGGCGCAATTGCCGGACCGCGTGTGATTGAACACATGGTGGATGCTGTGTTGCAGTTTGAAGGGGAAAAACATTACGCGTACCGGATTTTGCGCGGGATTAAAAACAGATTTGGTTCCACAAACGAGATCGGTATTTTTGAAATGCACGATTCCGGATTGAGGGAAGTGTTGAATCCGTCGGAGATTTTTCTGTCAGAACGCAGTTATGGATCGAGTGGTGCGGCAATTGTTGCAAGCCTGGAAGGAACCCGGCCAATCCTGATTGAAGTACAAGCGCTTGTTTCTACCAGTAATTACGGTATGCCCCAGCGTACGTCTACCGGTTTTGATCTTCGCCGGTTACAAATGCTGCTGGCAGTATTGGATAAGCGTGTTGGCATTAATACCGGCGCTCACGATGTATTCGTGAATGTGGCGGGGGGAATTCGTATCGATGAACCGGCGGCAGACCTCGGAATAGCAACGGCAATTGTTTCATCGTTGCGTGATATTCCGGTGGATTCACAAACCGTCGCCATAGGTGAAATTGGTCTCGGCGGAGAGATCCGCACAATAGCGCATTGTGATAAACGAGTAATGGAATCTGCCAAATTGGGTTTCAAGACCATTATTGTTCCGAAAACAAACGCGAATAAGATGAAAGCATCGAAAGACATTACAATTATTGGTGTTGAAACCATTCAGGAAGCGATTAAGCACCTGGTTGGATGAAATATACAAACGTCTTCCATGTATAAGACGTAAGACATCGTCAGTGAAGAATCCGATACGAAGAGTAACACATTCGATGATGTGTAATACAGATTCTTCGCTGCCTGCCCCATTGTGTCGGTCAGGCGGGCGCTCAGAATGACCAATATTTTTAGCCTAAATAAAATTTACGCCGAGTAGTTACAAATTATGAATACAGAATTTATGCGGGAAGCAATCCGGCTTTCCATTGAAAATATCCGCGCAGGTAATGGGGGTCCATTTGGCTGCGTCATCGTGAAAGATGGAAAGATTATTGCGCAGGGGACAAATAAAGTAACTTCCTCCAACGATCCAACGGCGCATGCAGAAATCGTCGCCATCCGAAACGCCTGCAGTGCTTTAAATACTTTTCAATTGACTGGATGCGAAATCTATACATCATGCGAACCATGCCCGATGTGTCTCGGCGCGATCTATTGGGCGCGTCCGGACAAAATATATTTTGCTGGAGGAAGAAGCGATGCCGCCGCTGTCGGATTCGATGACGATTTTCTCTATCGCGAACTTCCCAAACAAATTAATGAACGAACTATTCCGACGGAGCAGCTGCTGCGCGACGAAGCGCTGGAGGGATTTCGGGAATGGGATAAAAAAAATGATAAGATAAAGTATTAACTATGAATGTTCTGGATATGCTCGGTTACGGCGGTTTTATTTTTCTGGCAATCTGTTGGATACCACAGACCATTGAAACGGTCAAAAACGGCCGTGTGGCAATGGAAAAATCATTCTTGGTCATGTATGCCATCGGTGCCGGATTATTGATGGTGCAGGCAATTGGTTTGGATAATCTGCCGCTGATTCTTCTCAACAGCTATACAACACTCGCCAGTCTCATTAACCTCTATTACGGAATATTTCCCAGGAAAGAATTTTGACACAATTGCTGCTTGCAACAAACAACCGCCATAAAGTGGAAGAGATCAGGCATTTTTTAGCATCGCTTCCGTACACTGTGTTGTCGCTCGCCGATATTCCAAACGGGCCAATCACGATTGAAGATGAACCGACCCTGGAAGGGAATGCATTGAAAAAAGGGCGCGAAGCGTATAACGCCTCCGGCATGCTTTCACTTGCAGACGACACCGGCCTGGAAGTGTTTTATCTGACCATGAAGCCAGGAGTATTATCGGCGCGGTATGCGGGAGAGATGGCGACCTATCAGGACAATTGTGATAAGCTTCGCCTCTCGATGATGGGAGTACCTCCACGAAGACGGAAAGCACAGTTTCGTACTGTTATCGCAATTGTCGGCAAAGGATTTGAACGAACGGTCGAAGGAAGAGTGGAAGGAATAATTCTGGAAGAACCTCGTGGCAATCAGGGATTCGGTTACGATCCACTTTTTGTGCCAGCCGGATTTTCAAAAAGTTATGCTGAAATGTCGACGGAAGAAAAGAATCAGTTAAGCCACCGCGCACTTGCGCTGACGCATGCCGTTAAGGTGTTGAAACAGTTGTAGCAAAGGCACACTTCCAATGTCTTCAAGACATCGGAAGTGTGCGCGTCTGCAAGGTTTATTCCAGCGTTACCGCCGTGCCGCTGGCGCTCACCATTAGCATGGTTCCATTTCCCACTGTTTCGTAATCCAGATCGATTCCGATGATTGCGTTGGCTCCCTTTGAACGAGCCTGCTGTTGCATTTCTTCCAGTGCAATTTCCTTTGCGCGTCGTAATTCCTCTTCGTATGCCGCCGACCGGCCTCCGACAATATCGCGTATTCCCGCAAACAGATCTTTAAAAATATTCGCGCCGAGAATTGCTTCGCCGCTGACCAAACCATAATATTTTGAGATTTTTTTTCCTTCGACGGTATTTGTTGTGGTAAGTAACATTAGTCCTCCTCTATAGTATGAAGTTGTTTTTTTAACGGACAATGACGAAATTCTTGTGGTAATGAACAATGAATCACTATGTTCATTATTCAAGAACTGATAATTGTACAAATTCGTTCCAGGATGTTTTCAACTTGCCTTACGTTAATGTAAAGATCACCAAGGACGGCGTGACCGTCGAACAAAAAGCGCAGGTGGTGAAAGAAATTACAGAAACACTGCAACGCGTGCTGGGGAAAAAGCCCGAACATATTCATATTGTGATTGATGAAGTAGAGATGGAAAACTGGGGATTCGCCGGGAAGGTAATGTCTAAGTTACGGAAACGGAGTCCATAATGAAATATTATGCATTAATTTATCACGTTGCTGAAGATTATATTACTCGCCGGACACAATTCCGCGAAGAACATCTCCATCTTGCGAATGAAGCAGCGCAGCGGGGAGATCTGATTCTTGGAGGTGCACTACGCGATCCTTACGATACAGCATTGTTGATCTTCCGTGTGACTGATACATCAGCAATTGAACGGTTTGTCCACGATGATCCGTACCATAAAAACGGATTGGTGTTATCGTATGAAGTGCGGGAATGGAATGTGGTTGTCGGAATCGACAAAAAATAAAAATCCCCAATATGTTCTTCGGGGACGACAGTCTAATATAGTGTTTTGTGATTCCGAATCTCCACACAGAATTTTTCACAAATCAAGTGGAGAATCAGGAACTACGATCAGATCTCTCGACCTGCCTAGCATGTATCAGATAACAGAACGAGAGATAACATAAACAAGATATTTGTTGATGACAGGAAATTATTCGCAGTCAACGATAATCTCGATCTCTGCCGGATGTGCTCCCAGTATTTCCTGATCAATTGCACGAACCATAAAGATGTTTTTCCCTCTATTCAACATTCCTTCCACCACTTTTCCCACACCGAACGACGTTTTTCCTTTTCGCCATTCATACACCACAGTTGCATTCTCCGGCCGATTCACCGCCGGCGCCGAAAGAATAATAGAAGGATTTGAGGGATTCCATACTATAATTTGCTGTTCCGGTTTTTCGGTGAAGGTCAACGAATCCCAAACAGTAACTGTGAACTGATGCGTTGCAAGCGGAGTGCCTTTCGGCGTCCAGGCGATCGTCGCAGTTTGTATTCCGGTGGATTGCGGTGTCCACGTCGGGGAGTTCCGAACATTCAGTACAAAATTCACCGTACCGTTGCTGTATAATTGATTGGCATTGATCTCCGTTCCGACAATCCAATGTTGCGGATAGTCGATTGTCATATTCGGTTGAGCAATGACGAAAAATTCTTTCTGAACCGAATCTTTCGAATTTCTGACATTTCGTCCATCATCTGCAGATACGGTGATGATGGCACGGCCGGCGGAAAGACGAACGGAATCGGATGTGATAGCTGCGTCATTCACTTTCCATGTGAAGGACAGTGGATCACCATCAGCGTCTTTGTGTTGTTCTGGCTGTAACGCAACCGTTTCGTTCTCGTACAATGGTTCGGGAAGTGCAAAAGTGGGATTTGGTTTTGAGTTGATTCGTACCATTGCCTGCTTGCTTACCGATTGTGTGGATGTTTGGGAATTGTCCGTGATGCTCAATTCAACAGAATGAGTGCCGGCGGAAAGATTTGCGGCGGTCACAATCGGGGTGGTTCCGATTTTGCGTCCATCGATCTTCCAGTCGTATTGCGCGATGATTCCGTCGTTATCAGCAGAGCGGGAAGCGTCGAGCACCAGTTGATCGCCCAGCGCAGCGTCGGATGGAATGTTCCAAACAATGAGAGGCGGTTCATTCACAATAATTTTTTTCTTCAATGTGGCGCTGTTGCAGTTCGATGTCGACTGAATATTAATCGTCAATTCAATATCGTAAGTGCCGGCGTGTCTGAATCGGTATTGCACCTGATTCAGTGCTGTCAACGAAATTGTCGTATCGCCGCCGAGCTTCCAGCGAACGGATGAGATCGTTCCGTTCGGTTTAGAGAGTGCCGGATCGAAACTCACCAATTCGCCGATGCTGATCCGTTCCGGCATCGCAAAGTTTGCGGTCGGTCCTTCTATCACTCGTACCGCTGATGTTACCTGACTGACCTTTGTGCAACGACCGCTGCCGCTGCCGACAACAGTCAATGTTGCATAGTAGATACCTGCTTTTGTATACGCATGGGACACTTTTGATCCGAGCGAAGAAATGCCGTCGCCAAAATCCCATGTATAGGAACCGATCGGTCCGTTGGGATCAGTGCTTCGTGTTCCATCGAAATCCAGCGGCACATTTACGCAGATCGTCGTGTCACTGAATGTTTGATACGCTACCGGTGAACCTTCAACAATAATCGGAATAGTTGCGGTCGTCGGTTGTTCTGCAAAACCGTCATCGAGCAATAATTTTACCGTATAATATCCTGGAGTTCTGTACGTGTGCGCGGGATTGGTTTCGGTTGTCGTTGCGCCGTCGCCGAAATCCCATTTGGTGGAGACTGCATCGCCGTCTGGATCATACGACAATGAACCGTTAAACAGAATTGTTTGCCCCGTGCAGGAATAGATCAGCGTATCAACAACGGCAACGGGAGGTCGATTGACGAGAATCTTTACCGTTTCTCGCGTAATACTGTTCTTCCGTCCTTGTCCGTCGTTTGCCGTTACTGTTATAAAATGTACACCGCCCGACGGAGCATCCCACGTAAATGCCGCTTTGTTCACACGGGTTCTATCCGGCAGCAGCCATTCGAAATTGACGGCGTGTTTGTCAATATCATAACTTTGGCTTGCATCTAGCAGGATGCGCCGTGAGTTCGTCCGGATGAGCGTTTTTGTAACGATGATCGGCGAAGCGTTTACTAAAATATTTTTTTGCAGCGACTGTGCGGAATTGGCATAGCCTGACCCATCATCTACAATTGCCGTAGCCGTAATCACTCCAGAGCGGGTGAATGTTTTTGTCACCTTCATTCCTTC
>JALNZH010000200.1 GCA_023229405.1 Bacteroidota bacterium | reverse complement strand
CGTCCCCACGCCGTGTGCTTCTAACTCCCGAAGCGTCTGCGTCAGCATTTTATCGTTGATCGTTACGAGGATCTTTTTCAATTCACCAAACCGTTTCGGTGTGCCCCGCAAATTCCAGATCACTAATCCTTTCCACCGTCCGCCGACAATGCGCAGCGTAAGATCAACCGGGCAATAATAATATGTACCGTGTAGTTTATATCTATCCATAGTGTGAATATACACACCATACGGTATAAAACAAACCATACTTACCAAAAAGAGAGTGCTTTCATTTTGGGAAGTATCTTGTCCAATGAAAGCACTCTCTGTAATTTGTCATCGTCAAACGATGCAATTTTCACACACTAGGGAGAGATGAAAATGATGACCAACAAAGAAACAGCACTTGCCGTCTCACGCGCAATTATGAACGGCACATTCAACGATCTGGATACGCTCTTGGCCGATGATTTTACCTATACCGGCGACGGACTTATGTTGAACAAGGATCAATACATTGGTTTTATGCAAGGTCTTAAAGATGCGATGAGTAACATGACTATGGATTTTACCCATATTATTTCTGACGGTGATATTGTTTCCATCCGCTTTATTACAAAGGCAAAGAATACCGGGAAATTTATGGGGGCTCCTGCAAGTAATAAGAATGTGGAGGTTCATGGAATTTTCATGCGGAAGATCGAAAATGGTAAAGTCTTGCAGGAATGGCAAACCACCGACCTGCTTGGATTGATGTCGCAAATGGGCTTTGGGGCTCTGTTCGGATACTCCGTTGCGGTCGGATTATTTAAAGCAAAGACAAAAATCCCTGCACGAAAGCGATAGAAACAATGATTTCCCGCGTCAGTACGTACGCGGGATTATTTTTACCATGAGGATGATCTCTTTCGCATGCTTCCTGTCTTATGTATGTACTCCACATCGTAGTTCGAACTGACATTGTTCCGCGGGGCTTGGATATCATTCAAGAGTTTTGCGTGTATCTTTCAAGTAACTATTCTAATATTTAGTTGTCCATCGTAATGCCGACGACTTTGTCTCTTTTCTAATTTTAACGACAAGCAGATATTAGTTGTGTCTTAATTTGAAGCATAATAATCTCGTCATGCTGACGAATGTCAGCATCTTTCATTATGATTTTAGATGCCGAAACAAGTTCGGCATGACGTAATATTCTGAATTAAGACACAACTCAGATATTCTTTTGCTTGCACTTCAAATATATTATCTCTACAATTTTTAGTCATGTGCAGTGAAATACTGCCAATCCCTCCGAAAGCTGCGCATCGATACAATCGTTGTCTGCATGGTCGCAAGTATTAGTGAAATCAGTTTGTCGGTAGCCATCACTCAATCGGTTCACTCGTTGACGATTACTTGCTTTACAAACATTGTAACAATTTTATTTCCGCCGCTTGTATAAACTTCTACTACTGGCATACAGGCTATAGTATATTATAACCGGGTAAAAGAGTATGGAAAAGAAATCGTTGTTGATACAGACCAACCTGTTGCCGGTACATTTTTTGTGGACTAGTTCTGCGGTAGTGTTCGCTATAATAATCTGTTGGAACTTCACAGAATGCTCTCTCCATAATATCGATCGCTGCAAAACGAGATATCCGAATAAAGCAATATTGTTACAAAACGCAACAATGGCTCACTTTCCCGCAGCGGTGCTGTTTCAAAACAAACCCTCCGACAACAATACCTCCATAGATACATCCAGCGAAGTCAATTGGATGATACACTATCGGGAATACATTTTCGGGACAATTGGTATTCTTACTGTTGTAGTTATAGGAATTTCTCTGTGGATTGCTATTCTGCGCCGTACGATTAAAAGGCAATCATTTCAGACTGGTTCAGGCGATGAACTGTATCGCACAATTATTGAACAAGCATCCGATGGAATATTTATCGCAGATGCCGAGGGGAATTATATCGATATCAATCCTAAAGCATGCGCCATGTTCGGTTTTACGCGCGATGAAATGTTGCACAATTCCATGCGCACTATCATTCCATTTTTCGCACAAAAAGATTGTACCATTACCGAACATTTGTTAATGCGAAAAGATAGCTCTCTCCTTCCAGTGGAGATCAACTGTAGACAATTGGACGACGGACGCGTGATTGGAATACTTCGGGATATTAGTGAACGGAAAAAAAACGAAAATATCTTACAGGAATTGTTTATTAGCGTTGAACAAAGTACCGACGCGGTAATCATCACCGATATTTCGGGCACCATTGAATATGTCAACAGGGCTTTTGAAAAACAGACTGGATTTACAAAGGAAGAAGCTCGCGGAAAAAATCCAAGGATATTAAAATCGGGAAAACACTCTGCTGAATTTTATGACAACATGTGGAGTACAATTGTTCGGGGAGAGGCATATCGGTCCCATATCGTCAACCGGAAAAAAAACGGCGATTGCTATGAAATTGAACAGACCATTACACCGATAAAAGATGAACAGGGTCGCGTGATACGGTTTGTAGCCGCAGAACATGACGTTACGGCAAACAAGCGGACGGAAGAAGCGCTCCGCGACAGCGAAGAGTTTCTGAACAGCATCGTTGAAAATATTCCCAATATGATTTTTGTTAAAAATGCCGAAGATCTTCGGTTTGTTAAATTTAACAAGGCCGGTGAAGAGTTGTTGGGATTCCAGCGTGAAGAATTGATCGGTAAAAACGACCATGATATCTTTCCGAAGAATGAAGCTGATTTTTTTACCGCCAACGACAAAGCTGTTTTAGAAAATAAGAAACTAGTCGACACTCCGGAAGAAATGATCCAGACGAAGTACCGCGGAGAAAGAATACTGCATACAAAAAAAATCCCCATTCTGGATATGCAGAAACAACCGCGGTACCTCTTGGGAATCTCTGAAGATATCACCGAGCGTAAACTTGCCGAAGATGCATTGCGTGATGTGAATGTACATTTTTCCGTTTTAATCGAAGCCATACCGGACGCAATATTTTTGAAAGACGGCGAGGGGCGCTGGCTGATTACCAATGAGCCGGCAAAAAAACTGTTTCAGCTGCACAACTTCGACTGGGTGGGAAAAACGGAACAACAATTGGCTGCCGAACGCCCCGCTTTTCGTGCTGCACATGAAACCTGCATGGTTGACGATGAAAAAGCATGGAATGCGCGGACATTGACAATTTTTGACGAAGTTGTGCAACACGATGATGGAACCGTGCATCAATATGAGGTCCGGAAAGTGCCGCTGTTTGAATCCGATGGAAAACGAAAAGCGTTGGTGATTATTGGTACCGATGTCACCAAACGCAAACATTCTGAAGAAGCGCTTCGCAAGAGTGAGGAGAAATACAGGTTTTTTGCCGAAAATACTGCCGATGTATTGGCGCTGCTGGATCTCAATTTACACTATACCTACATCAGTCCGTCCGTCTTCCGTCAACGGGGTTTTACCGTTGACGAAGCAATGGCTCAGTCGTTACAGGAAAATACCACTCCCGAAACCATGCAAAGAGCATTTCAGTTATTGGAAGAAGAGTTGGCAATTGAAGCTTCGGGCACAGCAGATCCAAATAGAACTCGTTCGTTAGAGATGGAGCAATTTTGTAAAGATGGAACAACTATTTGGATTGATATTTCTCTCTCATTTACACGAGACACAACCGGAAAAGCAACGGGAATATTTGCCGTTTCAAGAGACATTACCGAACGAAAACGTTCAGAAGAAAAAGAAAAAAGTCTGCAGATGCAGTTGTTGCAGGCGCAAAAACTGGAGAGTCTTGGAACTCTTGCCGGCGGTATTGCGCACGACTTTAACAATATTCTTGGCGTTATCATCGGTCATGCAACATTATTGACCGGACCATCGGCTAATCCGGGAAACATGAAACATCGCGCTGCTACGGTATTAAAGGCGGCGATGCGCGGTGTTAATCTTGTGAAACAGCTTCTTACGTTTGCCAGAAAAACCGATGTCAGTGTTGAACTCCTTTCGTTCAACACCATCGTCAACGAGCTCTCGTCCTTACTGACAGAAACCTTTCCAAAGACAATTACTATTTCTTTCCATCTCGGCGAACATCTTCCTCAAATAGAAGCCGATGCTACACAGATCCATCAAGTTCTGATGAATCTGTGTGTCAACGCGCGCGATGCAATGCCTAACGGCGGAACGCTTACCATTCACACACGTTCAGAGTTGGGAACGACACTTCGGTCCAGATTTCTTAATGCAAGTGCACAAAACTATCTTGAGCTGAGAGTATCGGATTCCGGTCATGGGATGGACAAAGCAACGCTGCGACGCATCTTTGAACCATTTTATACTACGAAAGAAATTGGAAAAGGAACAGGCTTGGGCCTTTCTCTAGTCTTTAGTATTGTTGAAATGCACAATGGCTTTATCGATGTACAGAGTGAGCCGGGCAAAGGAACGACTTTCACAATTTATTTTCCAGTACCGGAGCAACACTCTTCACTGAAACAGGAGCAGGATCAAACAATTGAGGGTATTCCCGGTGGAAATGAAACAATTCTTGTGGTTGAAGATGAAGAAATGCTGTTGGAACTCTTACGGGGAGTGCTTGAAACAAAGGGATATACGGTACTGACGGCAACTGACGGAGAAAATGCGCTCGAGGTATTTACAGCTCATCGCGAGACCATTCAATTAGTCATGTCCGATATGGGCTTACCAAAATTTAACGGGTATGAATTATTTTGCCGATTGATTGCTGTACATCCCCGCTTGAAGATGATTCTTTCGAGCGGATATATTGAACCAGGAATGAAATCGGAAATCTTCAAACACGGTGTGAAAGAATTTGTTCAGAAACCGTATCAAATAACGGCATTGCTCAAATCGATTCGCTCTGTCCTTGATACTGTTTGACGATTAGTGGTAGCGGATATTCTTCGCCAATGATGGATGTTCTTTCTTCAACAATATTGTTGAAGAAAGAAAGTAGGTTACGCTTTTTTGCTCCCGGCAATCATTACTTCAGCAAACTTTTAAGCACATTCATATTTTCAATGTCTTCGTGTAAGTCATCGCTTTTTGGTGTTTCCAGAATTTTGGGAATGCACGCGAACCGTTTATCGTTCAGCAGCAGACGAAATCCCGTCAGTCCGATCATTCCTTTGCCGATATGTTCGTGCCGATCCACATGCGAACCAAGTGCTTTTTTTGAATCATTGATATGAAATGCAACAAGCCGGTCCAAACCGACGATTTCGTCAAAAAGAGTAAATGTTGCTTCGTATCCTCTCTCCGTTGAGATATCGTACCCCGCCGCAAAAATGTGGCATGTATCGATGCAGACCCCCATTCGCTCGGGATGTTCTACGCCGTCAATAATTGCGCGGAGATGCTCGAATTTGTGGCCAACATTCGTTCCCTGTCCTGCCGTCGCTTCCAAAACACTTTTAACGGCAAATCCTTTAGTCTCTGCATGTACAATATTTAAACTTTCGCAGATTCCTTTAATCCCCTCCTCACTGCCAAGTCCCAAATGTGAGCCGGGGTGGAAATTCAGCAAAGGAATTCCAAGCAATTCACATCGCTCCAGCTCATCAATAAACGCCGCGCGCGATTTTTTGAGTATGTCGGGGTTCGTGGCGCTGAGATTAATCAGATATGAGTCGTGCGATACCACCGGTGCGATGCCTGCAGCGGCGATTTTTGTTTTATACTGCGCGATATCCGCTTCGGTGAATGGCTTTCCATTCCACTGACTATTGTTTTTTGTAAACACCTGCAGCGCTGTGCAGCCAATGGATGTGGCACGGTCCACCGCGGTATGCACCCCTCCGGCAATGGACATGTGTGCACCGAGGAGCAGATTGGATTTTTTCATTGAGCTAAGCATTAGTGTTTCGACAAATATGACAACAATGTTATTCCGTCTCTTGTTTTGAATGACGGGGAATCTGACGCTGCATTTTGGTGGCTTAATACATCGATTTTCGAAACGGAATCTTTTACGTCGTGATCTTCCTTGAGTGTACAAAAAATCCGCTTCTTTTGATATTGCTGTTCCCAAACTATTTCGATACCATGCCTACATGAAAACGACTCGCTGCATCCGGTTGTTGTTTATCATCACTGTTCCCTTCCTCCAATTCTCTGCCCAGACAGTAACAATCGGCGGAACGGTGAAAGATTCTTACACGGCTCTTGGTATGGATTCGGTCTGCGTAAAAATCACTGCCTCTTCCGATCCCGCAAATAAGTACACTGTTCTAACAACACCAAACGGATCATGGTCTTATTCATTCACGACATCAATCTTAGACGATAAGAGACAATCCCCCATCTCGTTTGAACTTCAGCAGAATTATCCCAATCCATTTAATCCTTCCACAACAATAGCGTTTTCCGTTCCGGTGGCGGGAACGGCAGAAATATTTGTCCATAATATTCTTGGTCAACGTATCGATCGGCGGGCATATCATTTGAATGCCGGCACATACTCAGTTCATTGGTCGGGAAAAGGAGCCGCAGGTACACTATTCTACACGCTCAGCGTTGCCGGCAGACTGTTGACAAAAAAAATGATTCAGCTAGATGGCGGTAACGGCACAGGACTTGGTGACGCCACGCTTAATGGGGGTTATGCATCGTCATTTCGAAAATTTACTCTTTCCGATCTTACGATTGTTTTTTCGAAATTCGGATATGAACCAGATTCCGTCGCAGTGCCATATACCAATAATTCATCCATCGCGAATGTTCTGACAACGGTCCATCGCCGCGCATTCGTCTTCGATCTACACAATGATGTAGCGGAATTAATGATAAACGGTTACCAGCTTGGTATCCGGCATACGATAAATCACAGCGACATCCCCCGCTTTTTAGATGGAGGCGTTGACGCACAGATGATGGTGCTCTGGTCCCATCCGTCGGATTTTGCCGGTATATCGTACCAACGAACAATAGAACTGTATGATACCTGCATGGCACAAATCGGACGGAATTCTGTAACTATAGCAAAAGCAACAACTGTGCAGGAAATCCAGTCCGCAAACAGTGCAGGAAAA
>JALNZH010000199.1 GCA_023229405.1 Bacteroidota bacterium | reverse complement strand
CAGGTTTTGTTCATATTCTCGTCCGATGCCCGGGACCGATAATTTTGCTTTAATCCCATTTCCGCTCCGAACAATCGTTGTGAACGATGCTGTACCTTTTTCATCTGTAGTTTCTTCACCTAAAACAGTTTTCCCTTCTAAAAAATACCCAACCGTAACACCGGCACAAGGAACACCGTTTGCCGTAACAACCACGGTGAATGGCTGTGAAAGTTTTTCGCCGATTTTTCCTTTTTGCCCGTCGCCGCTTTTCTTTTCAATTTTTATTTGCGAGAGATACGAACGAATATCTGTCTGCAGCGCAGCGGGATTAAAGACGGAAGGAAAAGCAAAAGGCGACCGTGCCGCCGCATTATGCAACACCTGTTTGGCAAATAATGGAGCAATCACCTGCTTAATCTGATTAAGACTCTGGATTGCTTCATTCAATTTTCCCTTTGCAAAAAATTCTCCGGCCGCTGCGCGGAGATCGCTTGCCTGTTTCCAGCCGCTTTCCAATTCCGCACGAAGCGACGAGCTGTATGAATCACGGTTCAATACAACCAAGGCATACGTTGTCGCAGTAGCATCATCGGTCACCGTTTCGGCAACATTGGCACCGGTAATCTCATCACTCACCATCGTCCTGGACTGCCGCTTAAAATCGGAATAAATTTGCTCATCATCATTCACGGCAAACGATTCGGTCACCGATTTCATTTCGGATTGGACTTGCACACGCAATTGAGAGACAATATCAGACAGCGCCCCCTTTTTCGCCGTCTCCGCACCCGTTGTTCCGTTCCCCGATCCGACTCCAATAATGAACTCGCTCGAAGGATAATTCGGGTGTGAATGAGAGGTGTACCATTGCGGCACTTGAGCGTAAGCAGTCGAGAAAGAAATAATTGCCGTAAAAACAACAAGGACGTTTTTCATAAACAAACCTATTATGTGTCAGCAACAATGAATATCAGAATTTGTGGAGATGATCATTCATGGATTGTTCCTGTTATTTACTCAACACCAACAACAATCAGTTTTCTATTTAATGTAATCTGTTTCAGTTTCCCTTGAGAAAAATTATTACCGAACTCGCGTCGCAGTTCGCGGAACAGTGCAGAGGGACTCTGCAAATCTTTATCCTGAATCCATGCCTGATAATCGATGGTATTGTCCGCCACAACATTCTCTTTCGTCCTGCTTGCAATTTTTTTCAGCGTTTTGGCGGCGGCATCGGCAATATCATATTTTGTATCTTCATCAAATTGACCGGTGATCGTGAAAATAATCTTAAATTGTGAACCGTTCTTCAGATCATCCTGCCAGTATGCATTCAGACGGGAGATAACGTTATTGAGTGCATTTGTCACCGCCGCTTCAACAAGGGCATTTGCCGGTGCTGCAGATTCTTCGCTGTATCCTGTTTCCGCCCCCAGAAGTCGCGCTGTGGTGGTTTCATATGCACGAACAGATACTGACGCTTTCCGTACTTCGGTAGTGCCGACTTTTCTTGTATCAACGGTGATGGTATACGAAACATAGATGTCGCTACCGACCGAAAGAGCGATCATATATGAAAGATCCTCTTCGTGCCCTTTTACACTCAATTGCGCTTTCTGCTGTTCGTAGATCTGCTGAGCCTGTTCTGGCGCAACGACGTTATACTTTTTTTGTGTCAGGTAAGACTCAATGACCGATGCGCCTTGTTTCAGAGCGGCGTTCGATCGTAACTCATTCAGCGGATTCTGTCCAGGCTTCACTTCCGGCAGCGCCATCAATGTCGGCAAACCGATCTCTTCCGTCACATCTTCCAGTTTTTCAATCACCCGGCGCTCAGTCAAAAACGTAAGAATTGCCGCACGATTGATTCGGAACTGTTTTTCAATCCGGATTTTTTCGCCGCCAGCAAGCTTCATGCGGCTATCAAATGCATTTGCTTCCCAGGCGATGTACTTCTGAACATTATCATTGGAGAATAATTCCTGCTCCACCGGTCCGAACTTCCGTTTTTCTTCATCGCTTCGGATGATCCCGTCCAATCCCGCTCCGCCATAAACGACAAAATAGAGTGCTGATTTTCGTGCATCCTGCTCCGCCATTTTTACAGATTCTTCTTCTTTTAGTCCAAACATTCCAGAGACTCCCCCCACACCTTTTGCTTTAATCAATACCTCGTCCGCGGTCACAGCTTCAACAAATGTCGCTTGCCGTGATACGGGAAGATTTCCCTGGCCGAAAATTGCTGCGCTGAAAATAATCGTCATTAAAAATATTTTTTTCATAGTTCACTCATTTTATCTATTGACTATTTATTTTTTACAATATAATGTTCATCAAAAACTATATATTCACCCTTCGGCGCGTTCGTTCCGACTTCGTCGGAACTCGCTTGCTCAGGTTAAACATTTTAAAATGTAAATCAAGATGCAACTGTACACCCTGAGCAAGTCCCGATTTGTTTTTCAATCGGGACGCGTCGAAGGGTCACTTTTAAAATAACGATGGCAACGCATAATTGATCCAAAGATACACGCCAAGTCCGGAATACTTTGTGTCCGGTCCTACCGCCTCACTATTTTTGGTCTCTTTCTTATCTTTATCGGTCACCGTTGCAGTCCAGATATTGTCCGTTGCAAAAATATTGTATTCCGCTCCGGCACCGATGGAAAGCATTGGTGTAAGATACATTTCAATCCCCGCTCTGCCGTCAAATCCCAGCGCATCGTTTGACAGTGAATAATCGAGATTATCTCCCTTACTATCCTGACCGGATGTAGTCAGATCAGTCAGCCAGTACTTAACATCAGCTTGAAGCACAAGTGCAAACCGACGGAGATAAAATTTCTTTACCAGTCCGAAATTAGCATACCCGGTCAGCGCAACGCCGATATCGTTTGTACTATCGACTCTTGTGAGAAGTCCGATGGAATTATATTCCAGCAAATAGAACTTGCCATCGAACGAGAGAAATCCCAGTGATGCTCCCGCATGAAACCACAGTTCAGAGATCTTAGAACTGTTGGCTAAACTCCCCTGGAACCAGATGAATGGACCGAAAGCACTTTTCGTTTCTCCAGTAACTTTCACAGCTAAATCATATCCAGATTTAGAGAGTCCGAAGTTTGCCGCCCGGCTGCCGACAGCAACAGTGTTATCAAACGGTTTTATATTCACTGGCATTGATCCAAGTCCGAAGACGGCGTTCAGTCCGATCATCGGAATTTCCGTAACCGACAAACCGGGAGAATAGTTCGAACCGGTAATGGTCTGCGCATACGACGTGGCGGATTCGTCATTCTTATTGTTCCCCACCTCGCGGATCTTGACAAAGCCGCGGCGGCTTTTTATCACGTCACCGGATTCAGTTTCTTCCAATTCTTCTATCCAATAGCTGTCATCCAGTCCCACACCTTCACGACTTCCGAGATTCAGCATTACTCCAAACATTGTGGTTTCAGAGATCGAACCGGTCAGTTTGAACTCCTCCAATTTTTTCGTTTCATTACCAACATTCACCGCGCTGATATTTACCACTTCACTGAACGTCTCCCATTCCAATCCTTCACTGTGCTCAACATCCTTCGTCTCACCGCGGTCAATAGCGTTCCCTTTCCATCCGTTTGCTGCTCCGATATACCGCACCGCCGCCGTGTTGGATTTATCTACGATAAGTTGGAACCATAAGAGTCCTGCTTTAATACTGTGCGAATGGGTGATTGTTGGTACTTTCCGAACCACTTTTCCTTTTTCATTCTTTTCTTCCCGCTCCCCCCGCTCTACATCGTGTCTGAAATACTCAACATAGGGCACGAAAAAGAATCCGGAATTCAGAATCGATTCCAATTGCGACGCGGAAAGTCCGGCTGACTGCGCTTTGGTAGCAAGAAACGTATTGCGTTCCGTTTCAGAAAGATTCTGTTTACTCAACATTTCCTTATTGATATCCAACAACTCAAGGAACTTCGGAGCCAGCGTCTTTTCAATTGTCGCGCGAACCTGTTCCGCATTGGCAGAGCTCATACCCGAAGACTGGGCAACGAAGCTGCTGACAACGTTTTCGGGAAGCGAAGCGTAATTAAACCGTTCCATCGTAATGCTTTTTGAGAACATCGAAGCAATATACGAAGCCTGACGATCTGTAAGCGCCGTTGAAGATGCGGTGACGACATGGTCCACAAATGAAACAACTTTCTTTTTGTACTGTGCGCTGGACAGAGTAATACCGATGCACAATACTAAGACGTACAGTGTGATTTGTTTATTCATAAGTGTATGAGGTTAGTGAGTGAGTTACTCGTCGGAGGGGATTTGTGGGCGTTCACGGGATCGAACCGCGGACCTTCTGCTTGTAAGGCAGACGCTCTAAACCAGCTGAGCTAAACGCCCGAAAAATTACTCTTGAATATAAGAAATTTACCTCTTTTTTCAAAGATCAATTATATAAATCCGTAACCTGATTTTTAACGCATAGGATATTCTTTAATAAATCGATCCACCGCATCACGCCAATCAGGAATAACTATTCCAAGATCATCCTGCAAACGCTGGTTGGACATGGCAGAAAAAAGCGGTCGCTGCGCCGGACTGGGGAACATACTCATCGGTACAGGAATAATGGTCGCTGAAAGCGAGAGTTGTTTTGCAACATATCTTCCCCATTCGTATCGGGAGGCATAATCACTGTTCGTCAGATGAAATAACCCGCTCAATCCTTTGTTCAGTGCCCGAAGCGTAATATCGACAAGATCGATCGTACTCGTCGGTACGGACACTTCATCCGCAGTCAACTTCAGCACTGGATTCATCTGGGACCATTGTTTCATCTTATAGATAAAGTTCTGCGTGCCGTTCCCGAACACCCAGCTTGTTCTTAATACTAACGACGTTCCGCCGGCGGCAAGCACGGCGGTTTCTCCATCATGCTTGCTCTTGCCATAGACATTCAGCGGATTGGGAACATCCTGTTCAGAATACCGATCCCCCTTCGCTCCGTCAAACACATAATCCGAACTGTAATGGACAAAAGATATTTTTCGTTCAGCACACAAGGCTGCAATCATTCCGGCAGACGATGTGTTGATTCGGTACGCCGTCTCAGGTTGCTGCTCGGCCAAATCCACCGCATTGTATGCAGCACAATTAATAACCACAGTCGGTTTGACCGAATCGATATAACGGGACAAAACATTAGCCGAGGTAATATCGCAATCCTTCTCATCCGGGGCAATCACAGTGGTAGCACGCCGTGTAAGGTCCTTATAAAATTGTTTGCCAAGCTGTCCGTTCGCGCCAAGAATAAGAAATGAATGATTCATGAAACTCAATAATCCGTTTTTAATAGTACATGGAAAAACTACATTGCTATGCCAAGAACAAGTTCGAATGAATTGTTTCTGATGGTTAAAGAATCGTTTTGAAATGCATTAACAAGACTGGGGCTAAATCGAAATTCTGTTATTACATTCCCAACAAGCCATACGTTGAACTGTGATCCAATCCCTACGGAGATTCCGATATCAGAATTTCCTTCGGAAAAAGCATCGGTCACAGCCGTCACATGCTGCGCATCGATTTGAAAAAGATAATCAATACGAGGTCCCGCCATCACATAATATGTGAGGTCCATATCGCCAATCCGATATTTTAAAAAAAATGGAAGAGATAAATACACCAATTTCGGAGAAATAGCCACCTTGTCGATGGTGGTGGAAAATCCTTTCTGCAGATACCAGAATTCCGCCAGCACACTGAAATTCCCTACTTTAAATCCCTCGACAAAAATACCGGCAGCCGGTCCCAATTGATACTCTGGCGTAAACTGCGGGGACCGCGAAAATTCCCACGACTGTGTCGCAAATGTTCCGCCCAGTTTAAGGCCGTAACTTTTTAACGGCTGGGCAATGGAAGATGAGAAACTTAACAATACAAATATTAACATTATCCTAACCATTAGAGTCGAGTATTTTTGATGTGCGTCATTCTGAACGAAGTTCCGATGATTTTTATCGGAATGAAGTGAAGAATCTGGTCTGTGGGTTAGGAATTACCATAAATCCAGTGAAAGATCTTTCCATTCCGGATTTAACGCTTCGATCAAAGCTATTTTTTTAATTCGAAGTAAACCTTTTATCTGCTTTTCACGAGTAATTGCATCACGGATATCCACAAACTCTTCAAAATAGACCAACTTGTTTGTATTATATTTGGCTGAAAATCCGGGATACTTTTTTTCTTTGTGTTGTATCACACGTAGTTGCAATGCACTCGTCACACCGGTATAGATAGTACGAGTTTTGCTCGCCATTATATATACATGATTCTTATGCATTAGAACATGTTGACGATAATCCTAACTATATCCCCCCGCTAAAACCCGATTCTTCCGCTGCCTCTTCGCTCCCGCCAAACAACTGGCGAGCAAGTCGCTCAGAGTCAGCGTCAGAATGACACTCTAAAGATCACTAAGAATATTCGCCTACAAACGATAAAACTCCGCGATCGTATCTACAACATACCCAATCTGTTCTTTCGTCAACTCTGGAAAAATTGGCAATGCCAGCGACGTTGCTGCCGCATCATCAGAGACTGGAAACGCATCCTTGCTAGTGGGAAGAGATGCAAAGCATTCCTGCTTGTGAAACGGCACTGGATAGTATATCTCACATCCAATCCCTTTCTCACCGAGATATGCTTTCAGTTGATCACGTTTCACTACACGGATGACAAACTGATTATAAATATGGTGATTCTTTGCTCCAGACGCTGCATACACCGCTTCCGGCAGACGCACAGGAAGTGCATGTGTTGCAAACAGCTCACGATATAAAGCAGCGTTCTCGCGTCGTTTAGCGGACCAAGAATCAAGATACGGCAGTTTCACATCCAGCACGGCAGCCTGAAGAGCATCAATGCGAAAATTCCCTCCTACGAACTGATGATAATATTTCACTTTGCTTCCGTGCACGCGAAGCATTTTCAGGCGATCGTACATCGCTTCGTCATTCGTCGTTACAAGTCCCGCATCACCGAATGCGCCAAGATTTTTACTCGGGAAAAACGAAAAACATCCGATCACGCCGAAATTCCCGACCATGGTACCATCGTTAAATTGCACTCCAATCGCCTGCGCACCGTCTTCGATCACCGGTATGTGATGTTTGTTTGCAACCGCCATCACTGCACCCATATCA
>JALNZH010000198.1 GCA_023229405.1 Bacteroidota bacterium | reverse complement strand
GCATGATTGAATTTTGTTCCCCGCTTCCCGACTGGATGGGAATCATGATTCTTGGTATCAGTCTTTTCAGTGCAATTTTCGGCGTGTGGTATGCTCTGGCACAGCATGATATAAAAAAATTACTCGCATATCATTCCATAGAAAATATCGGCATCATCGGTATCGGCATCGGATTGGGTATACTCGGCATTTCCTATTCCATTCAATCGTTGATGTGGCTCGGATTCGGCGGTGCGTTGTTTCATACATTTAACCATGCCATTTTCAAAAGTCTATTGTTTCTCGGTTCCGGAATTATTTACCACAACTTTCATACGCGGGAGATCGATCACATGGGGGGCATCGTCCATCGTGCGCCGGTCTTTGTGGCACTTTTCCTTATCGGTTCAATCGCCATCAGCGGAATTCCTCCTCTTAACGGATTTATGTCGGAATTTTTGATCTTCAAAGGATTTTTTGAATCGGCATCGATTCTCGGAAATTATTTCCCGTTGTTCATGCTGCTGATGACCGTCGGACTGGCGTTTGTGGGCGGGCTCGCATTGGCATGCTTTACCAAGATCAACAGTATTATGTTTCTTGGCTCGGAACGTCACGGCTCCCATACCTTTGCAGTGAGCATAGCGGACTATTGTGCGCTGGGAATGCTGGCGGTGTTATGCATTTTTTTGGGTGTGTATCCCCAATCACTGCTTGGAATCATTTCCTCCGTCATTACTTTCAACCGCTGGGGGATTCATGTTCAGCCATATTCCATGTTTGCACAATGGGATGTGATGACGCTGGTGTTCGGAAGCGTCTTAGTAACAATCACATTGCTCATCCTTTGGAAGACCATCAACAAGT
The DNA here is from genome assembly GCA_023229405.1 of Bacteroidota bacterium. GTDB lineage: Bacteria > Bacteroidota > Ignavibacteria > UBA10030 > UBA8401 > UBA8401. The sequence continues at coordinate 6,329 of JALNZH010000198.1, read as the reverse complement.
GGCAGCGCGTTTCGCCCGCCTGGGGATGCGGGTATCCGCATCAAGTTCCGCGCATGCAATATACTGCATCATCGTATGCAGACGAAATTAATAACATTGCATCGACACTGCTGCATCGTGAAAAAATTGTTACGCCTCCGACGACCATCTTTCCGGCAGTTTCCCGCTTTCGTTCTCATGCGGAGGATTTTTCCGATGAACAATTTGTTAAACCGATGTACGCATACATTTTGAAAAAAATTACATCCGTAGAGTTCTTAAGCAGAACTGACATTCGTTTCTATATCTTATTTATGTTAATTGTCGTACTGATGTACGGCGGGATTGCAATTGTATGGACATACTTTTAAGTTTTCAAGGACTGCTCCCCTTCTTTTTTATCATTGGTATTTCGCCGTTGCTTGTCGGGTTGATCAACAAACAAAAAGCGCTGTTAACGGGAAGAATCGGCGCGCCCGTCTGGCAGCCGTATTATGATTTGCTGCGGTTAAGCCGCAAAGAAACGATCTATGCAACAACGGCCTCATTCATCAGCCGTCTTGCACCGGTTGTATCGTTCGCCGCAATTCTCATTTCCAGTCTCATGCTTCCCATCGGGTATGTGCGTCCGCTTTTAAGCTTTAACGGGGACATTATCGTGTTCGCCTATTTGCTGGGACTGGCACGGTTTTTCCAGATTCTGGGAGCAATGGATATCGGCAGTTCGTTTGAAGGAATGGGAGCTGCGCGCGAAGCGACGTTTGCAGTGTTTGCGGAACCGATCTACTTTTTTACTCTGGGAAGTTTGGCGTTTATTACCGGCTACACATCGATTTATGATATCTACCATTCCATTCATCTCGATAATCCGACATCAATTGTCTTCATTATCGTCAGTTCGATCTCCGCATTTTTTCTGATGGTGACCGAATGCTCCCGCATGCCGATCGACGATCCGACGACGCATCTTGAACTGACGATGATCCACGAAGTGATGATTCTGGATAATTCGGGCATCGATTTGTTCCTTTATCAATATTCCAGTTATATCAAATTGATGGTCTATGCTGTGTATGAAGCATCGTTCTTCAATCCCTTCAGCATGCAGAATCACTGGCTCGGTTTTTCGGTGTTTCTGATTGTTCTCGTGCTGTTATCAACATTAGTGGCATGGGTTGAAACGATGATCGCTCGGTTCAAAATGAAAAGTATCCCGCAATATCTATTATTCGCAACAGCTATCGGTATCTTAAATTTGCTCATTTATACATTTGTTCGTCATTAAAGCGAGTACGGTATGGAAAATGTCTTAAGCATTTTATTTTGTCTCACATTGTTGTATTTGGTGGTGACTTCCAGAATCAAAACGTATGTGACGATTTTGCGCATTCAAGGAGTCTTATTGTCGGTGATTATGATCTTTCCATTTATTAATCATTTGTCGGTACACATTCTCATCATCCCAGTGATGTCGTTCGTTATCAAATCGGTTGTGATTCCGAGGTTCATTGACAAAATAGTGATCGAATTGGATGTGAAACGTATAGTGGAGCCAAGTATTCAACCGTTTAATTTTTTGTTGCTCACGGTCGCTTCCATGTCCGCAATTTTTGTTGCATCGCATGTTCTTTCCGGATTTACCCCCATTGAGCCGATCCCGTTTGCCTCGGCGTTTTCCGCCATGATCACGGGAATTTATCTCATTATTTTTAGAAAAAAATTGATCGTCCATGTTGTCGGATTTCTGATACTTGAAAACGGTATTTTCCTTTTCGGAACTTCCGTCGCGGCCGAAATGCCGACGTTGGTTGAGCTCGGGGCTATGCTGGACGTGTTTGTGGTTGTCTTTTTAATGGGTATCGCGATCAATAAAATCAGTTCCACGTTTGCAAAACAAGATGTGTCCGTTCTTGGGAGGTTAAAAGATTAATGACCGAACTAATTTTTTTAGCAGGATTTCCTCTTGCCGGTGTTGTTGCCAATTATCTGCTCCGGAACAGAAAATTCCAATTTGGAATTTCGCTTTTTATTGCTTGCCTCCATCTGGCTACATCGTATCTCATTTTCTCCGGATTGTATCAACCGACGGAGAGTGAATTTATCCGTTACGATGCATTGAGCAAACTTTTTCTTCTTGTGCTCTCCCATATTTATTTTTGGGTCGTGCTGGTGTCGTATTCGTATCTCAATCGATCGGCACTGGTGAACGAAGAAAAAAGCAAACGTCTCTATTTTATGATGTTGAATCTCTATCTCTTTGCCAACACAATTGCATTAATTAGCAATCATTTGGGATTGTTCTGGGTGGCATCGGAAACTACGACGCTGAGCGTTGCGCCGTTAATCTATTATTACCGCGATGAAGAGTCGCTTGAAGCGATGTGGAAATATCTCTTCCTCGTTTCCGTCGGTATCGCATTTGCGTTCATCGGATTTCTCTTCCTCTCGCTTTCCGCAAGTGGTACGGTGCTTTCCGGGCACCAACTTCTCATTTCCTCGTATGCTGAAAATGCATTGGTGTTAAATCCTATCTGGCTGAAAGCAAGTTTCATTTTTGTCTTTGTCGGACTCAGCACAAAAATCGGCATTGCTCCCATGCATCCCGGCGATATCGACGCGACAAGCAACGCGCCGAGCCCTGCCGCCGCGCTGATGTCCGGATCGCTGCGCGGAACAGCATTGCTCGGCCTGATGCGTGTCTATCAAATTATGGTTCCGACCATTACCGCGGATTTTGCACGGACGATAATGATTATCGGAGGAATGTTCTCTTTGTTCGTCGCTTTCGTCTTCATGTTTAAAGTGGTCAATTATAAACGGATGCTTGCGTATTCCAGCGTTGAGCATTTGGGATTAATTACACTCGGTATTGGTACCGGCGGAATCGCATTTGTCGGTGCCATGCTACACATGGTTTATAATTCACTAACGAAAGTTGTTCTCTTTTTAAACGCCGGCAATATCCACCGCACATACCGATCCCGCGAGGTAACGTCGGTTTGGGACGTTTTGAATACCATGCCGTGGACTGGATGGCTTTTCCTCTTTGGTTTCTTTGCTATCGTAGCGATGCCTCCATTCGGTATTTTCTTCAGCGAACTGATGATTTTTCAAGGTTTAATGGCCAAACCGGTATTGCTGGCTGCGGTATTGTTTTTCCTCTTCTTTATCTTTGTGGGAATGAGCAAAACGGTTTTCCAAATGCTGTATACTGCGCCGCCGAAAGATCATAAGAAACTCGCCACCGAAAAATTTGAAATTGTGCACGTTGCATCGTTCACACTGTTGGCATTGTTAATCGTTCTCGGTCTTTTCCTTCCTGCGCAATTGTATGATACCGTTATTCAAATTTCTAAAGATTTTGGAATTACATTATGATCTCATTAACCGTACAAAATCACCAACCGTTTGCTATTAAAAATATTCCCATTCTGACACTTCAGGAATTTGAAGGATCGGTACGCGAAGGAATGTTGACACATGCACGCATGATCGGATTGTTCGGATTAGAGAAAACGCAAACGGAAACAACTGTCATCGCCGTACTGAGCAATCCGTCAACTTCTTCCCTGCATCTAGTCGGAACAGTATTCACGGCAATAAATAACCGGTATAACAGTTTTGCCGGAGTGCACCAGCAAACACATTACTTTGAATGTGAACTTGCAGAAAACCATCATATTATTCCCGAAGGACACCCATGGCTTCGTCCGGTGCGGAAACAAACCGTCGTTCTGGATAAACAGCCATATTCCATGTACAGAATGGAAGGAGAAGAAGTCCACGAAGTTGCCGTCGGTCCCATCCACGCCGGTGTGATAGAACCGGGACATTTCCGTTTTCAGTGTCACGGAGAATTAGTGTATCACCTCGAAATTAATCTCGGATATCAACATCGAGGAATTGAACAGTTGCTGTTGAATACATCTGCTGCACAACAAAACATTTTATGCGAATCAATTACCGGTGATACGACTGTCGGCCATACGATGGCGCATGCCCTGGCCGTGGAAGCTATTTCTCGAACAACAGTTAGTTTACGAACTCAGACCCTCCGTTCGATTGCAGAAGAATTAGAACGCATTGCCATGCACCTTGCTGGTTTGGGGGGAATCGCCAACGACGTGGGGTATGCAATCGGAGCTGCTTCGTACGGAAGATTACGGACACTCGTCATCAACAGTTCAGCGCTGCTCTGTGGTTCACGCTTCGGTCGAGGTTTTATTGTTCCCGGCGGACTTCGATTTGATGCAACAACAGAAGCAATTGAACTATTACAGAAAAATCTTTCCCTGGTGCAAAAAGATGTTTCGACGATCAATTCCGTGATGTTTGATGCATCCAGTGTGCTGGCTCGGTTGGATCACACCGGGACAGTCAGCGGTGAGTGGGCAAAATCCATCGGCATGGTTGGACCTGCAGCGAGGGCAAGCGGCATTGAACTTGATACGCGCAGTCAGTTTCCGTATGGCGCGTACCGTTATTCTCCGTTACCATTAATTACATTATCGACGGGAGATGTGTTCGCACGGGCCCGCATCCGATCGTTGGAAATTGACGAGTCCATCCGATTTATTTTCGAACAGTTTGAGAACCTTCCATCAGGATCAATTTTTAATGAGTTGCAGCCGCGCGCAAAAGAAAGCGGCGTTATTTCAATGGTAGAGGGCTGGCGAGGTGAAATTGCACATTGTGTATTCACCGATTCTCAAGGATCGTGGAAACGATATAAAATTAAAGATCCATCATTTCACAATTGGTACGGACTTGCACTGGCACTGCGCAGCGAAGCAATATCCGATTTCCCGCTATGCAACAAGAGTTTTGATTTGTCATATTCCGGACACGATTTATAATAAGGTATTTTATGATTGAAAGCATTCAATTACGAGTTTTGCAGGGTGACCCCATCGTTCATGATATTCATCATGCTTCACTTCCGCCTCTCTTTCGTGGAAAACCGGAGCTGCATTCCGATCAATGTCCTGATGGATGCAACGAATGTCAGAAAGTGTGTCCGACGAATGCTATACAGCTTCATCCACTCTCCATAGACATGGGATTATGTGTTTTCTGTCCGTTGTGCGAACAACAATGTCCAGAAAAGGCCATTCATTTTACCAATGAATATCATCTCGCCTGCAGTTCCAGAGAGCAACTTGTAGTGAGCGATGCAACAAAGAACATCTCTCCGGAATTAGCTTCCGAAAAGATCCGGAAGTATTTCGGCAAATCATTAAAACTTCGTCAGATTTCCGCCGGCGGCTGCAACGGATGCGAACTGGAATTAAATGCGTTGAGCAACGTGAACTTTGATATGGGAAGATTCGGAATTGAATTTGTCGCTTCGCCGCGCCATGCGGACGGCATTGTTATTACCGGACCACTTCCGAAGGCAATGGCAGAGGCGACATACTTGTGTTACGATGCAATTCCGTCGCCCAAAATCAATATTCTGTTCGGCGCTTGCGCCATTTCAGGCGGGATTTTTAAGGATTCGCCGGAGTTAAATCGTGAATTTCTGAACAATTATCCTGTCGACCTGTTTATTCCCGGATGTCCTCCGCACCCGCTCACATTTATTGCCGGAATGCTGGACTGGCTGGACAAGAAATAATAACGGAGAATCTTCATTTAATATTTTCTGCGTCGATTGAGAGGTATTTCTATCCAAATCTTTCCACAGCGTATCATTATCTTTCCACGCACGGCATCGTTCATTCGTAAGGAATGCAAACGAGCAGAATACAATGACAAGCAATAGAATGATGACCCACTTATTTGTTTCCGTCATGCTCTTTGCTGTACCTATTCCGACAATGTAGAATACTCCAATGTACGCGAAATACGTAAACCGGTCCGCTGCAAATATTTGACTGAAGCGGACTAACTGCAACACCGGCAATAACGAAATAATAAAAAACAGGCTTCCGAACACCAGCATATCATTCTTCCGATACTTCCACACATAATACACTAACGGGATCACAAGAGCGGCATAGAGATAATATTCAATCGTAAGATTCTTCGGGTAAGAATAAATATGGGAAAGCTTGACGGGAATGAAAAACTTTTCGATGTAAAACATTATCCCATGAAGAGAGACAATACTATTCTCTACGATACCGGAAGATTGCTTTATGGCATTCACACTCACCTGTCCGAACACTCCCACAACAGCCAACACTGCTGCCGTGACAAAAAACGGAATTTTTTCGACTAACATATTTCCCGTCACTTCCCGCCGTTTAAGAAAATCGAACAGAAGCAGTATCAACGGAAAGGTCAGGACAATAATTTTTGAAAGTATGGCGCAGACAAAGAGAATAAACGAGAGCAAGAGACGGAGC
>JALNZH010000197.1 GCA_023229405.1 Bacteroidota bacterium | reverse complement strand
CACAGAACATTTGCTGCTCGGCATTATTCGTGAGGGCGAAGGGATCGCCGTAAAGATACTCCGCAATCTGGGATGCGATCTCTATAAATTGAAAAAAGCAGTCGAAGATACCGTTCGCACATCTGGCGGCACGCTCACCATCGGCAATATCCCGCTGACCAAACAGGCAGAAAAAGTTCTGAAGATCACCTATCTGGAAGCAAAGTTATATAAATCCGATGTGATCGGAACAGAACATCTCCTCCTCTCCCTGTTACGGGATGACGACAATATTGCCGCTCAGATTATGCATCAGTTTGAAGTGCATTACGATAAAGTGCGTGCGGAACTGGACAATATTATCAGCGGCAAGCCCTCTTCCCCTCCGGCACCGGGCGGACAACCGCAAGAAAAGAAACAGGACAAATCGAAAACTCCAGTGCTCGACAATTTCGGACGCGACCTGACGAAACTTGCTGCAGAAGCAAAACTCGATCCTGTTGTTGGACGTGAAAAAGAAATCGAACGCGTTGCTCAGGTGTTATCTCGCAGAAAGAAGAATAATCCGGTACTGATCGGTGAACCGGGTGTCGGTAAGACGGCAATTGCCGAAGGACTTGCACTCCGCATCATCAATAAAAAAGTCTCCCGCGTACTGCACGACAAACGCGTTGTCACGCTAGATCTTGCGGCGTTGGTTGCCGGAACAAAATACCGCGGTCAGTTCGAAGAACGAATGAAAGCGGTGATGAACGAACTGGAAAAAGCGCGGGACGTTATCCTCTTCATCGACGAACTTCATACCATCGTCGGCGCAGGCGGCGCGTCCGGATCGCTCGACGCATCCAACATGTTCAAACCGGCACTTTCCCGCGGTGAATTGCAATGCATCGGCGCAACAACGTTGGACGAATACCGTCAGTTTATCGAAAAAGATGGTGCACTCGACCGCCGCTTTCAAAAGATTATGATCGATCCGGCATCTGTGGATGATACGATCCAGATTCTGGCAAACATTAAGGACAAATACGAACAGCATCACGGTGTTCGGTATACGGATAAAGCTATTCAGGCTGCCGTAAAACTGAGCGATCGGTACATCACCGACCGAAATCTGCCGGACAAAGCAATCGATGTGCTGGATGAAGCCGGCGCGCGGGTCCATTTGGCGAATATCGTTGTGCCACAGGAAATATTAAAGCTGGAAGAAGAAATTGAAAAGATTAAATTGTCCAAAAATTCTGTCGTAAAAAGTCAGAACTTTGAGGAAGCAGCTCGCCTACGCGATCTGGAAAAGAAACTGCTGAGCGATCTGGAAATTGCAAAACGAGAATGGGAATTAAAATCGCAAGCAATGGTGTATGAGGTTACCGAGGACCACATGTCCGATGTTGTTGCAATGATGACCAGCATTCCTGTGAACAAGATTGCCGAAGGTGAAACGCAAAAACTGTTAAAGATGGATTTTGCGTTGAAGAACATCATCATAGGCCAGGATGAAGCGATAGAAAAACTGACAAAGGCAATCCGCCGCGCCCGTTCCGGCTTGAAAGACCCGAAACGTCCCATCGGTTCGTTTATTTTCCTTGGACCGACCGGCGTTGGAAAAACAGAACTTGCAAAATCACTCGCACGGTATCTCTTCGATTCCGAAGATTCTTTGATCCGTGTGGATATGAGCGAATACATGGAAAAATTCTCCGTTTCCCGTCTTGTTGGAGCTCCTCCAGGATATGTCGGATACGAAGAAGGGGGCCAGTTAACAGAGAAAGTTCGTCGCAAACCGTATTCGGTAGTGCTACTAGATGAAATCGAAAAAGCGCATCCGGATGTTTTTAACATCCTGTTGCAGGTGCTCGATGACGGTCAGTTGACCGATTCGCTTGGCCGGAAGGTTGATTTCAAAAATACGATCCTCATCATGACCTCCAACATCGGAGCCCGGGACATTAAAATTTCCAAAGGGTTCGGATTCGGTGATGAAGCGGTCGGCGATAAATACAAACATATGAAAGATACAATCGATGAAGCGGTGAAGCGGGTTTTTAACCCCGAATTCCTGAACCGTATTGACGATACGATCGTTTTCCATCAGTTGAATAAGGAAGACATTGCGAAGATCATCGACATCCAGGTGAAGGAACTCTTCAAACGCATGAGCACCATGAACATATCCATCGAGCTCACGAAGCAAGCGAAAGAATTCCTCGCAGAGAAAGGATACGATCAACTCTACGGTGCCCGTCCGTTGCGGCGCGCATTGCAGAAGTATGTGGAAGATCCGGTTGCCGAAGAAATTCTGAAAGGCACATTCGTCGAAGGAAGCGTGATTAAAGTGAAACTCAATAAAAAGAAAGACGAGCTCACATTCACCTCTGGCAGTCAATCGGATGACAGCGGTGAAGCGCCGGAAGAACTGAAACAGGAAGATGTCGCATAACATACCAAGCACCAACAACACACATCCCAATCGTTATTGATTGGGATGTGTGTTTTAAAGAACACCATTATCACTGAAAAAAAAATAAATGGTATCAACCATACGATTCGTACGTGATTTGTTCCTTTGCAATTCGAAGTTCTTGTAAGCAGGCGAGTGCACTCTCTAAGAACTTCGGTTGAGGTGATACCCCTTTTTCTTTTGCGGAATTTCTATCGTGGACGGAAATTGCCGGTCCGCACACATACACCTGTGCGCTGCTAGTATCCGGAATTAATTCACGAAGCAATTCCGTTGATAATCTCCCTTTCCGTACCGACGATGTGTATTGAAATGTTTCACATTCCCGCGTTAATGAATGAACAACACGAAGACGTTCTGGATTTTTCCTTTCAAGATCGGCAAGCGCATCCCTAAAAATAATATCGTCCCATGTTTTATTGGCATAGAGAAACGTGTGTCGGAGCTTAGGGTGATTCACTAATGCAAATTTTAGCATGGCAAAGTTCGGCACGCTGCCCGAGCCCGCACACACATGCACAAGATGATCCGTTTGCGATTCGATATCTACGGGAAGTGTATAGGGACCTGTAAATCCTGTGACGACAAGATGCATCCCACGTATTGATTGTTTTACAAGCAATGGCGACAATAGTGGCGGATATTTCGTTGCACCGGATGTATAACGCTCTTCTTTTACAGTAATGGCGATATATTTTTCATGAGGTGAAGAACACATGGAATATGCTCTGGGCGGCTCTTTCTTACTTTTAAGATCTTCAAGAAATGCAGTAAAGCGTTCCAATGCTTGAAACTGATGAGGATCGATCGTTAGAAAATGCCCTGCTTTATACTCCAATCGATCGTTTCCTGTAAAGAGCACCAGTGTTGTGGTATCATGCGCTTCGACTATCGTGTCCGCAACCATTACTTCCAATTCTTTTATTCGTTTTCGTTCCTGCGGTTCTTTATTCATATTTCACTCCTTACTGGCAGCCAGTATTTTTTTAAGCGGTTGACCGTCACCTTATAGGTGACGGTCAACTTGAAACTCCCAAATGTTCACTGCGTTTTTATGCCTCTGTGGTTAAGGCTTGTTTTGTTGTCTGTAATATGTTATCAAATCCGTATTTGCCGGAGTACCACCGCTCTGTCTAATCATCGTCGTAATTTGTCCGCGGTGATAGCTGGAATGGTTCACCACATGCTGCAGTGCTTGCCACACCGCTTGTGATACATGCTCCCCTTTCAGATTGTGAAAAGTGAGCAGACGAGGAAGCATATCGTCGGTCAAACCGGCAAGATATTTTTTCCATCCTTTGTCCACTTCGTCCCACTGTGTTTTCACCGAACCGTAGTTCGGATAAGCATCCTTCTTCATAAAGATTCCCGGATCTGCGCCATTCAACCGTTGCATCCAGATATCCTCAGCACCGCACAGATGCACCAGTGTGCCGTGAATACTCCCGAAACTGTTCTTGAGATCGACGTAGAGTTGTTCCTCGGGAAGTGCATCCAGTGACCGAAGCGTACGGGCGTTGGCCCATGAATTGAATTCAAATAATGTCTTCGCATCGGTGGTATTCATAGTTCCTCTCTACGATAAATTTTCTTTTACCTTCGCAAGAAATTTCAACGCCTCCAGCGGAGTTAATAAATTGATATCCAGTTTCTTTATTGCATCGCGCAATTCATCATCTTTCATTTCAAACATGGTAATCTGTGGTGTGCTCTCAAACTTTGTCACACGGCGTTTTGATGTGCTTCGATGACCGTCACCTTCAAGGTGACGGTCATCTTTTAACTCATGCGGCGTTAATTGTGATGCTTCCAAATTCTCCAGAATTTTCTTTGCACGGTCGGTGAGAGAAACAGGCAGTCCGGCCATCATCGCCACTTGAATGCCGTAGGAATGGTCAGCTGTCCCTGGTGTGACGGTATGCAAAAAGACCACTGTATCGCCGTACTCTTTTACATCCACCTTGTAATTTTTGATCCGTGGATAGAGCACAGCAAGTTCATTCAATTCATGATAATGCGTTGCAAACATGGTTCGCGCGCCAATCTGTTCATGCAGATATTCCGTCAGCGCCCAGGCAATGGAGATGCCGTCGAACGTGCTGGTACCGCGGCCGACTTCATCAAGCAGAATCAAACTTCGCTTCGTTGCGCGGTTGACGATGTTCGCCGCTTCATGCATTTCCACGAGAAACGTACTTTCACCGCTTGCGATATTGTCGCTCGCACCGACGCGGGTAAAAATATTATCTACCAGTCCGACCACAGCGCGTTTTGCCGGAACGAAACTGCCAATGTGTGCCAACAAAACAATCAATCCCGCTTGCCGCAGATATGACGATTTACCACTCATGTTCGGACCGGTAATAATCAGAATCTGTTGCTGGTTGGTATCCAGCGCAACGGAATTGGGAATATAGTGCTCACCCGTTGGAAGCAACTGTTCAATCACAGGATGACGGCCCTCTTCAATAATCAATGCATCATCCTCATTCACTTCCGGCAATGAATACCGATTCTCCAGTGCTACCTGTGCCAGCGAAACAAGACAATCCAGCGTGGCAATTTGCTGCGCGTTGGACTGGATCACGCCCGCAAACTGTGAAGCATAAAGCCGCAGTTCATTAAACAGCCGTGTTTCGATCCCAAGAATTTTTTCATCGGCATTTAGGACTTTATCTTCATATTCTTTCAATTCCGGAGTAATGTACCGCTCCGCATTTGTCATTGTTTGCTTACGAATATAATCGCTCGGAATCTTATCTTTATGCGTGTGGGTGATCTCGATAAAATATCCGAAGACGTTGTTGAACCCGATCTTCAGTGACGAAATTCCAGTTCGCTCACGTTCCTTCACCTGCAGATTGGCGATCCAATCTTTCGCCGAGAAAGACAGGGACCGCAGTTCATCCAGTTCTGCATTAAAGCCTTCCCGGATCACTCCTCCTTCGTCAAATTTCATCGGCGGATCGTCGGCAATAGCTTGAGTAATTGAATCGGTTAATTCTTCAAGCGGTTGAAGTTGTGAATGTATTTGATCTAAAGTACCGGCGTCATCGCGAAGCGTTTTTTGCTGAAGCAATTCCCCCGGTTCTAATGGGAGATTGCCTCGTCGTCCTGATTCTATCGGAACTCCTCGCAATGACTCTTTCAGTAAAGCGTCCTTTAATTTCGGTATCCCCTGCAAGATCCGTTTTAACGCAAGCATTTCTCTCGGATTCGCACGACTTGTTGCAATACGGGCAATCAACCGTTCCATATCCCCAATGTCAGAAAGTTCTGATTGAAGATTCGTTCGCAATGAATTGCGTCCCAATAATACTTCCACTCCACCGGAACGCCAGCGAATCTGCTCGACGGACTTGAGGGGATTATTCACCCATTTTTTCAACAGTCGCGCACCCATCGGAGTGTTTGTTTTGTCTAGCACGGAAAAGAGCGTTCCGTCCATCGAACCGCCGAGCGATGAAGTGATCTCCAGATTCCGTTTTGTGGCGGGATCAAGCACAATCGTCCCTTCCACCGAATACGGCACAATCTTTTGAATGTGCGCCAGGTTCGCTTTTTGCGTTTCGTTCAGGTAATGCATCACACCACCTGCGGCGATAATACCGATGCTCATTGAATCAATGCCAAAGCCCTTCAAGGTTTGCGTCTTGAAATGCTGCAACAGTTTGTCATTCCCGTAATCGAACTGAAATAACCAGTCGTCCAATGTAGTATAGATTCCTCTATAATGATTTCGAAGAAGTTCCTGGAATGATTCTTTATCCCTTTTTTGCACAAGCAGTTCAGAGGGAGCGACTGAAGAAAGGATTTCGGGAAGCTGCCGGAACGGAAATTCTGATGTAAAAAATTCACCGGTAGAGATGTCCACAAATGAAAAACCAACCGGATCGTTTGCGGCGGCGATAGCACTCGGCAAGGCAACACACGCAAGATAATTATTTTGTTTCTGATCCAAAATCTTATCGGAAAACGAAACGCCCGGCGTTACGACTTCAATCACATCCCGTTTAACAATTCCTTTTGCAAACTTCGGATCTTCCAGCTGTTCGCAGATGGCAACGCGCAGACCCGCTTTGAGCAATTTCGGTAGATATGTTTCGAGCGCATGATACGGAAATCCCGCTAGCGGAGTTTCTCCTCCATCTCCCGATTTGCCCCGGCGCGTGAGGGTAATGCCGAGAACTTTCGATGTGGTTTTTGCATCGTCATCGAACGTCTCATAAAAATCCCCCATCCTGAACAGCAGAATTGTATCGGGATATTTCGCCTTCACAGTGGCGTATTGTTTCATTAACGGAGTGGACATTACAATTTCAATTTATCAGATGAACAAATCGGCAAATTACGTGAACATAAAAGAAAAACTTTCGGAGATCCAACAATCACGGAAGTTTCATAGTTGTTTTCAAAGTAGAAAAAAAATGAGGGGGAAACAAGAATGATGGTAGATCCCAACGATACCGGCAATTGAGAAAAACGTACCGAATAGTTTACATTGATAACTTGACAATATATCAAAGCTGTCCAAAATAAAACCCTTATTGACAAAAATTTATCGAAACAGGTGGATGTATGGAAGATATGTTATGTTGAGAAAAGTAAGCCCTCCCCTGCATTTCTTACAGTGTTGGAAGAGATGTGGGAGGGAGCGAAATTTAGGAGGATTGGGTGAGCTTTTTCTTCCCCTACCAAGAGGGAGATACAGAGGCAATGCTGTCAGGTTAAGAAAGACAGAGGGAATTTAAAGTAGTGGGAAATGGTTTTATAGATAAAACTCCATGAAAAAACATACCGTTTATAGTAGA
>JALNZH010000196.1 GCA_023229405.1 Bacteroidota bacterium | reverse complement strand
AAATTCCAAAGGTCCAAAAGGAATTGCGGCGACTCGGCTGGGATGCCGGAGTTATACTTGAGCATGTCGTTTCTTCGTCGATTGTCGTTTTTCTATTTTTTTCAACAGTGCTTATATTAGACCGGTTATTGATGCTTCTGTATCGGTCTGAATCACATATCAGGATGCTTCAGACATGCATGAGTTTTCTTTTGCTGCCGCCGGTATTTGAGACAGGACCGCATTATATTTACGACCTTCCGACAATTTTTTTTCTGATTGCGGGGATGTTGTTGCTGTATCAAAAACGATGGACATTCTATTATATAGTATTTTTTCTTGGATGCCTCAATAAGGAAACTATGCTGTTTATGTCTGTGGCGTTTTTTGCCTTTTATACCGTCACCATAAAACGAAATCAATTGATCCTTCACATGCTGCTGCATATGGTGATTATTTCTTTCGTGTATTTCATGATTGTTCAGATATACGGCAATAATCCTGGAACGAACATTGAATTTCATTTCCATGCGAACATCCATTCAATGCTTCAGGGATATTCGCTGTCTGGATTGGCGATATTCGGAATTTCTGTGTGGTTGTTGGCGTATGATTTCCGGAGTGTCCCTCGCTTGTTTCGAATGACAGCATTCATTGCAATACCTTTTAGCGTAACATGGTTGTTGTTCGGCATTCTCACTGAACTGAGAGCTGTCTACGAAATTATATTTATAGTGAATCTATTTATTGTTCACTCAATATTTCATAAATTAATCCCAATAGTTCATATCAACAATGATTCATATAAAAATCAAGGAATGACACATGGCAATTGAACGTACATTATGTATTATGAAACCGGATTGCACCCGAAAAGGGTTGCAGGGAACGGTGTTAGCACAAATTCAAAAAGCAGGATTTAAAGTTCTCGGATTTAAGCAAATCCGTTTGACAAAAGAACAAGCAGGCGCATTCTACGCTGTTCACAATGAACGTCCGTTCTATCCATCGTTGGTTGAGTTTATGACTTCCGGTCCGGTTGTTCCTGTTGCATTGGAAAAAGAAAATGCTGTTGCAGACTACCGCACGCTGATCGGCGCCACCGATCCGAAAGATGCAGCTGAAGGAACAATTCGCAAACTGTATGCGGACAACAAAGGGGAGAATATTGTTCACGGTTCCGATTCCGTTGAGAATGGAAAGATCGAAGTCGGTTTTTTCTTTGCTGAAAGTGATCTTGTCTAAATCGGACAATGACACGCTGAATATATATATATATAACGGTCGGTATTTTACCGACCGTTATTATTTTACCGAATCTATATGTTGAAACGCTGGAAAACACTTTCCTCAAAAATTGTTCTGAAGAATCCCTGGTGGACCTATAAACTAGATGAATTCCAAATCCCGGGGGGCACCATCGGCGAATATAATTATGTCTACACTCCCGGCTCCAGTATGATCGTTCCGGTAACGCAGGATGGTAAGATACTTCTGGTGAATCAGTACCGATATCTAAGTGATAAAGAGAGCATCGAACTGCCGTGCGGAGGTGTAAAAGAAGGGAAAAGCCACGAAGAAATGGCGCATATTGAATTGGAAGAAGAAACGGGATATTGTGCGACTCAGCTTCGAGCGATCGCAGAATTTAATCCTTTTAACGGAGTCACGAACGAAACATGTAAAGTATTTCTTGCATCAGGTTTAGTGCAGACAACAGCAGTACCGGATGTTACCGAAGAATTCGAGATAGTGTACAAAACTCCCGAAGAGATCGAAGCCCTTATCCAAACCAATACCATTTGGGACGGAATGACGATAGCAGCGTGGGGATTGGTTCGTCACATCTTTTTACCTTAGGCGCATTGCCTAATTGCCGTTTTCACATATCCGACGGACAGAAATGTCCGTTCTTCTACTATGAAAAAAATATTTGTCATACTGCTTTGTACAGTAATGCTCTCTGCACGACCGAGTAAGGGTGTAAAAACCGGCGCGGATATACTTTTCGAGAGTAAAACAGAATTGATTGACGGCAAACGCGTTGCACTAATCACGAATCATACGGCGATGCTTGCTAATGGAAAACATCTGGCAGATGCGCTCAGTCAATACGAAAAAACGAAACTGGTTGTTCTTTTTGGTCCCGAGCACGGTATTCGCGGCGATGCACCCGATGGCCGGACTATTCGTGATACTGTTGATCCGAAGACAGGCGTTCCGGTGTATTCCTTGTACGGTACAATCAATAAACCGACTCCGGAAATGTTGAAGGATGTTGATGTGATACTCTTTGACATTCAGGACGTCGGAGCACGGTTCTATACATTCATCAGTACGATGTTTCTCGGAATGGAAGCAGCGGCGGAGGGGAATATCCATTTCGTGGTTCTAGACCGGCCGAATCCGATTACCGGCACGCGTGTGGAAGGACCGATCAGAGTTGATTCACTGAAAACATTTGTCGGCTGGGTACCGATTCCGATTGTGCATGGTATGACCGTGGGAGAATTGGCGGTGATGGCAAATACTTCTGGTTGGTTGAAAGATAAAAAAACGGTAAAATTAACTGTCGTAAAAATGGAACGGTGGAAACGAACAATGTGGTACGATGAAACAGGACTTAGCTGGATCAAACCGTCTCCCAATATGGCATCGGTGAACACAGCGGTTGTATATCCTGGTTTGTGTTTGATTGAAGGGATTAATGTTTCCGAAGGCCGCGGAACTGAACGTCCGTTTGAAATGATTGGAGCACCATGGATTGACGGCAATATTCTTGCCAAAACATTGAATACCGCAAAACTTCCCGGCGTGACATTTAAACCGGTGAATTTTACACCCGTCGAAATTCCGGGTATTGCATCGAATCCGAAATATAAGGGAAAACAGTGCGGAGGAGTGCAAATAAATGTCACGAATAGAAAAACATTTGAAGCAGTCAAAACTGGTCTGACTGTTGTGCATGGTATTTACTCTTTGTATATCGATTCACTCGAGTTTCGCGACCGCGGATTTGACCGGTTGGCTGGCACACCGGCTGTACGGGAAATGATTCAGCGGAGGAAAAGTGTGCGAGAGATCGAACAAACCTGGAGTCTGAAATTGAAACAGTTTATACAGCAACGGAAAAAAGCACTTTTATATCTTGATAAATAAATACTACGAAAAACGTACTCCTACGAGGAATAGATGAAGACGATTGCGATGATCGCCCATGACGGGAAAAAGGCGGATATTCTTCAATTTGCAAATGATAATAAAAAAATGCTTTCGAAGTGCAACCTTATTGCAACGAAAACCACCGGAAAGTTATTGAAAGAGAAAGTCGGACTGAAAGTGAAATGTTTCATGTCCGGACCGATGGGAGGGGATGCGGAGATTGCTGCACTTGTTGCCAATAAAAAAGTTGATGCAGTGATCTTTATTACCGACCCACTCGACGCGCATCCGCATGATCCGGATATCAATGGTTTGTTGAGAGTCTGCAATGTGCACAACATTCCGCTCGCATCGAACATCGCAACAGCGCAGCTGATTATTTCGCGGAAAAGGTTGTTTTAGGAGTAACTGCTTTGTACAACATCGGAATTCGTAAAGACTTCCGATGTTGTTATACTCCTTTCTTAAATCTTCGCCAATGCCTGCTTCAAATCGCCGATTAAATCTTCCACATCTTCAATCCCTACCGAAATTCGCACCAGTCCATCGGTTACACCATTTTTTATCCTGTTCACTTTCGGTACGGATGCATGAGTCATCGTTGCAGGGTGGGAGATTAATGTCTCAACTCCGCCCAATGATTCCGCAAGTGCGCAAATTTTCACTAATTTCAAAAACTTTTTCGCTTTTGCTAGACTGCCGAGATCGAATGAAATCATCCCGCCGAATCCGCGCATCTGTTTTTTTGCAAGGGAGTGCTGCGGGTGATGTTGTAATCCCGGATAATTTACGGTGAGAATTTTTTTCTGTCCGTTCAACCATTTGGCGATCTGCATGGCGCTTTCGCAATGTTGTCGCATGCGCACGGCGAGTGTTTTTGTCCCTCGCAGACAGAGCCAGGCATCGAACGGACTCATAATGCCGCCGGTCGCTTTCTGAAGAAAGCGCAGGCGCTCAATTACTTTTTTATTGCTCGTCCCAACAAATCCGCCGAGCATGTCGCTGTGTCCGTTTAAATATTTTGTTACGCTGTGCATTACCACATCAATGCCGAGATCGAGCGGTTGCTGAAGATAGGGTGTTGCAAAAGTATTATCGACTACGGAAAGGATTTTTCGTTCCTTTGCGAACTGTGCAATCGCTTTCAGGTCGGTGATCTTCATTGTGGGATTCGTTGGTGTTTCTACGAAGATCATTTTTGTATTCGGTTTGTACGCCTTCACAATATTGTCGATTACCGTCGTATCAACGAAATCGAACTGCAATCCATAATTTTCCAAAACCATCTTACCGATGCGGTAGGTACCTCCGTACACATCATTCGTTACAATAACGTGGTCGCCGGGATATATTAGACGAAAGATTGCATCTTCCGCCGCCATTCCTGATGCGAACGCCATTCCTTCATCCGCATTTTCCAGTGCAGCAATGTTTTTTTCCAGTGCTGTACGTGTGGGATTCGACACGCGGGAATATTCATATCCTTTGTGTTTTCCCAGTCCTTCTTGCACATATGTTGAAGTCAAAAAAACAGGCGTCATCACAGCGCCTGTCGAAGGATCGGGAACTTGTCCCGCGTGAACGGCTTTAGTGGAAAATTTCATTTGGTTGTTCCTGTCGCTGGGTAGTTTAAGAAGTCTTTTTCGGTGAGTTGATGTTCTTCCAGGATCATCAATCCTTCGCTGGTGAGTTTGTGCGAGCGCGCGCGCAGAAATCCCAGCACCGCTTCTTTTGATGTGACATGAGGACTTTTTCGCGCTACGGCATACTTCTCAGCATGCGATTGCGAATTACTTTTAATGATAGACCGGAATGGATCGCGGACGACCGAAACAAGCTGGTCTAATTTATCAGATGCGCCTTTATCCCACTGCATAAGAGAAAATTAGTTTTAGTGAGACATATATTCCAAAACATCAAACCGGGTGACTATGCCGATAGGCTTTTCGTGATCCGTGATAATCACCGCCGGTTCCTTCTGCATAAAATATTTCACAGCAACGCTGACCTCTTCGTTCATGTGAATCTCAGGGAGTGGATGCTCCATAGCGGTCGTAACGCTTTTTCCAAAATTTGCGGTATCATCAACAACGCTAGAAAGCAGATTCGATTCCGTCACCAAACCGATCGATTTTCCGTTTTCTATCACCGGCAGCTGTGAGATATTATGCTTTTTAATCAGTTCGATTGCCTGACGGATAGTGGTCGAACGTTCAACACTGATGACGTTTTGTAATTCAGATTCTTTGCTGTCCAAAATGTATTTTAACGTGATGCGTTCGGGCTTCAAGAAACCATTTTCCCTCATCCATACGTCATTGTAGATTTTGCTGACATAACGGCTTCCGCTGTCGGGTAGCAGGATAACAACGATCGCATCTTCGGGAAGTTTTTTACAATACTCCAATCCTGCATGAATCGCCGTTCCGCACGATCCACCCACAAAGATTCCTTCTTCCCGGGTCATTTTGCGTGCCGCAATGAATGATTCACGGTCATCGGCAATAATAACTTCATCGACGTAATTAAAGTCGAGTGTTTTTGGAACATAATCCTGCCCTATGCCTTCAACTTTATACGTCTTGAAGACGGGATCGTATTTTCGTTTATAGAAATATTCCTGGAGGATAGATCCTTTAATGTCGACGCCGATCACCTTTACGTTCGGATTCTGTTCTTTCAAATATTTTGCCGTTCCGGTAATTGTGCCGCCGGTTCCGAGTCCGCAAATAAAATAGTCAATCTGTCCGCCGGTCTGTTTCCAGATTTCTGGTCCTGTCGTTTTATAATGCGCTTCCGGATTTTTCGGATTTTCATATTGATCGGCCAGAATCGAATTGGGTGTTTCTCGGACACGCTGCTTTGCCACTTCGGTATAACTTTCCGGCGACTCGTGGGGGACGGCCGTAGGGGTGACAATCACCTCGGCGCCGAACGCGCGAAGATTACTGATTTTTTCCATGCTCATTTTATCCGGCATGGTGAAAACAGTTTTATATCCTTTGACAGCTGCGGCAATCGCCAATCCCATTCCGGTATTGCCGGAAGTTGACTCGACAATGGTTCCGCCCGGTTTGATCCTTCCGGTTCGTTCGGCATCCTCTATTATTTCAATACCGATACGATCTTTCACCGATCCTCCGGGATTGAATGATTCCACTTTCACGAAAATATGAGGTTTCAATCCCTTATTGATCTTGTGCAATTTTATCAGCGGAGTATTCCCGATGGTCTCAAGAATAGAGTTGAAGTAGGTTACTTTAGAAAGATCTTTTGCCATGGGTGTCCTAATTTTTCCTAATATAGTTTTTTTGAGAGGGAGAATCAAGAAACAAACCCGCTAAATTCCACAAAATACAATAAGTTACGGCAATTTCGTTCGTTGACTTACCATGCCAATTTTTGTAAATTGAAAAAAAAGAAAGTGAGATTATATTGACGAACTATATCGTTTCGCTTGTTGTCAGCTATCTCATTGGATCCATACCCACCGCATATCTTGTTGTAAAAAGCACGTCGGAAGTTGATATCAGGAAGGTCGGTAGCGGTAATGTTGGCGGGAGAAATGCCCTAGAAGTGACAGGGAAAAAATGGATCGGTGTCGTAGTGACTGTGGTCGATCTTCTGAAAGGTGTCGTCAGCGTTCTTCTTGCAACATTGTTGTTTGATGATACAGCAACAGCCGTTTCTGCCGCAATGTTCGGTGCCGTTCTCGGTCATTGTTACCCTATGTGGCTGAAATTTCACGGAGGAAGGGGATTGGCAACCGGCGCCGGATCGTTGTTGGTAACCGGTTGGCTGTGGGTATTTGTGTGGCTTGCGCTTTACTTTGGAACGGAAAAAATAACAAAAAATGTTCATGCGGCAAGTGTGATAGCGTTGGTAGGTCTCCCGTTGATAACATGGTTTATTCCGGGACTGTGGTTAGAAAAAATTATACCAAAATATTTTACCCCGCCCGAATTTTTTACGGCCGGCAGTATGATTGTTGCCGTCTGTTTGTCCAGGCATATTGAACCATTAAAAGAATATTATGAAACAAAAAAAGATTAGCTTCTTTTTCGCGTTCGTACTATTAACTTCTTCCGCATTCACGCAATCGGTGAATGAAGATATCACTGCTTCCCGCCAAAATGCCATTACACGGACGGTGGATGCC
>JALNZH010000195.1 GCA_023229405.1 Bacteroidota bacterium | reverse complement strand
CCAAACATGTGGACGAATACCATGAGTGGTGATTGGGCGCAAGGCGGTTGGGGTCCTGACATCAGTTATGAAGATGGCCGTTCTTATGGTGGGGCATCCAACGTTGTCGGATATAATCCTGGTCAATATCTTGAGTATAATAGAACTGAAGCAAGAAACTGGATGATCTGGTTAAAAAAGCAAACAGGTGTTGATGGTTTTCGCTGGGATGCTGTAAAACATTTCCCGTATTATATTTTGCAGGATCTTAGTTATAATGTGAAATACAATTCCGGATGGGCGAATGGCGGAGCAACGATGTTTAATGTTGGTGAATGGGTTGGCAGTGCTTCTCAAATGGATACGTATATAAACGATGTGAAATATTCAAACGGAGGATCGGAAGATCTGGTCGGAACTTTTGACTTCGCTTTACGAGAAGGATTGTACGGAATTATCACAGGCGGTGGATTCTATAATTTGGGATCAATTCCGGGAACCCAACAAGGGAATCGGTACAGAACTGTTCCATTTGTAAATAATCACGATTCATTTCGTCCGAACGGTTTTAACGCCAGCGGCGACTATACCTCATGGGATACGGGAAATGAACTAGTCCCGCATATCAATCCCGACGATGGAAGAATTCAAGTAGCATACGCCATAGCAATGTCCGTTGATGGAAATCCACAAATCTTTTTTGAAGATTTGTTTGACCTGTCCACTACGACGAGATTATCGCATGTCCCAACTTCAACTGCAAATCTACCAGTACGAGATTATCTGAAAAATCTGATCTGGTGCCACCAAAAGCTTAACTTTAAAGCCGGAGCGTACAATGTGAGATGGCAGGGACAGGATGCATTGGTGATCGAACGATCTGCAAGGGCTATCATTGGCGTAAACGACAGCTGGTCAACATGGCAGCAGGTCACTGTCCAAACAAATTTTGGCGCCAATGTACAGCTTCACGATTATTCCGGTGCGAATGCAAACGATATTTGGACGAACGGAAGCGGCCAGGCCACAGTGTGGATTCCACCGTGTGATGGTTCCAATCTGCGACGAGGATATTGTGTGTGGGGACCAGCAGGTATTTCGGGCGGTTTTGCTCCGACACAAAACAGCACTTCTCAGGAATGGGAAATGGCGAATGACTTAGGGGACAAACATGCCTCATCCTTAAAACAAGGGGGTGCTCTCCCGGCCAGTTCACAGGCACTGAGAATTGTAGGCAGGATATTTGCGGAATCAGGCAAATCCATCACGTTGAATTTATATCAATCTGCAAACCCCAAGAAGAATGTTGCGATAGTGCTCTATAATGCTGCAGGAACATCCATTCTTAAGACCGTCACTGGTTCAAGTGATTTAACACTAACCTATACTCCGACTTCTACCAATTATTATACAATCAAGGTCAGGAATAATTCTTCTACTAATCCGACACAAAAAGTATGGGTGAAAGCAAACTACACTGCGCCCAAAGTAGTTGCAACGGCAAGTTTTCCCAAAGTAGATGCAGGCGGAAACACCGAAGAAATCGGTCAAGAAATTCCAGGCACCCTGGAACTGTACGGCAATTATCCGAATCCTTTTAACCCTTCGACGACAATTTCCTATTCAGTGCCACATGCTATGAACGTAAGATTGTCTGTATACAACGTGTTAGGTCAGGAAGTAAAAGTATTGCTGGATGGTGTTGCAAGGGAAGGTTTTCATTCAATGCAGTTTGATGGTTCCGGATTAACTTCGGGAATGTATATTTACCGTCTCCAAACGGCTTTAGGAATGACAAGCGGAAAAATGCTATTAACGAAATGACAATTAACTTGTACTTCACAGAAAAGTCCCGAGTTCATCCGGGACTTTTTTTATTTAGGAAATCTCTTTACGCTCAAATGCTTTTGCACGCGGGTGGTGAAATATGTGCACAAGCCGAGAGTGCTCAGTGCCTGTGACTGCACATGTACCGTTCCGATCTCATCAAGATGGATAATTGTTTCTTCGTTGTGTCATGCTTCGACTTACTGTCCGATGACATCATTCAGGCGGGACGCTCAGCATGACGTCACACCTCCTCACATGCAATTTATTCTTTTCGAGCTTTAGTGGTTTGCTTTAGATGTGAAGTACGCAAAGACCGCAAATGCACGCAGCGCCTGTGATTGTGCATGCACCGTTCCGATCTCATTAACTCCATAACCGTCTTCACCGCCGTTCGGATTCCATCCATTGCGAATTGAATGATCATACTCCCGATGCAGCATTACAGCAGCCTGTCCGTGATTGTTCGTCCAAACATGTTCCAGCATTTTTTCCACTATTCCGGGAATCGTTGACAGTTCTTCTGGAGCGATCTCGTAGGCATCCAACAAATAATGGACGAATGCGCCGTTGCCATCCATATGAATTTGGTAATAGTCGGTTGGATGGAGCCATTTGGTGTTTGGATCGACAATGTGTTTGGCGGATGCGATGGCGATAGTTTTGTATTTCGAATCTTTTGTAACTTTATATAACGAAGCGAGAACGGAGAGATAACTTGCTGATTCCCACGGCAGTTGTTTCCCGAAAGCGGCAGCACCCCCTTTCCCTTTCCAGATTCCATTTCCTGCATAATATGTTTTTTCAATGCCGGGTGTTGATTTATCACCATTCCACACTTTCAGCGCTTCATCAAGAAATCTTCGGTCTCCGGTCGCTTCGAACAGTTTGCATGCAACAGAGACGAGCTGATTCATATTACTATTGGTGATCAATTGTTCGCCGGTGTTCCAGTCCGGAGGATAATTGTACCAGCTCCAAAATCCTTCATGTTTAGTAAGCCTTCCTTCTTTTCGTGCTTCTATGTATCGCTTTTTTGCATCTTCCACCCACACGAGGTCTTTTTTCCCAGAGAATTCCCACCAATACAATTCTGCAAGACAGATCCAGGCACGGTCGTCCACCCAGGTGCCGTTGAACATTTTCAGCAGGTCAAATTGGTAACGGTAGCGATTCAGAAGGGATGAATCATTGGTGGCTCGAAATAGATACGCATCGCCGATAGCGCCGTTTGCACCCTCCCAGCCGGGAGTGTATACCTGATAGAATCGTTTGCCGATATGATATGAACGGTCGATCCATTTGTTTTTTGGAGCAATGGATTGAGATTGGCAAAGGGAAGTAATGATAAGAACGGAAAGGAGAATTCTATACATATTTTTGAAACACAGAGACACATAGATTAATTTTCCCAAGTGTCACTGTGTTTTGATCTTAGAAGTGCCCTCAAAAATGGTTTTTTATAGTCATTCCGAACGAACACCCGCCATGAAGTGGTCCCTTAGGGAAAGAATCGAGTAAGAAATCTCGTTATTGTTCTTAAGAATAGAAACAAGATTTCTCATCCCGCACAGGAGAAAACATATAGCGGGATTCAACATAACAATGATGATGTCTCTTTGAGACCACTTCTACTTTAATATTCCATCAATCGTGTTGTAGGTAACGGAGTGGTAGCCGGGACGCGCTTTTGCATAAACTTCTTTCGCCCATATTTTTCCCGCTTCGGTCTTCGCCAGCTGTTCGTACAGCGGTTTTACCAGTTTTCGCCTGCCAACATTCATCAAATAATTCTGCATCGGTCGAAACGCCGTTTCGTAATTTGTTATAATGCAGCGTTTGAACCATTCGCAGAGAATTTCGGAGTTTCCGGAGCGGGTGAAATAAAACGCATAATCCAGTTCAATCACTTTCTCCTGACGGAGCGAATCGGGAAGTTTGCTAAGGAAATAAAGCCAGTGATGGGTGGTCCAGCCTTTTGTCTCTAATTGTGTTGCCTGTGTGCCATTCAAAAACGATTCGACTTGAGATGATACTTTTGCAAATTCGTTCGATGAAGGTTGAGGACAATTCGCCGGAAGTCCGGGAGCATAGACCCATGCATTAATCGTCAGTTTTGCTGCAAGTTCGAGATTCTGTTTGATCGCAAACTGTTTTTCTAAGTGTTCTAGAAAATTCTCCGTGGTCATCGGTGTGAATGCGTTCTCGTTAAAATATTTTTTTAGAAACGCATCCCACGGTTCCCTGCCAAAGGTTTCTTCACAAAGGCGAAGGAAGAAATATCCTTTGTTATAAGCAATATCGGTAACTCCTTCATCGGGATCCCTGTTGGTTAAATCCAACTTCAATCGTGTGTCTGGATTCGTTGCGCCGAGAGATTCAATCGTTTCATTCAAATCTTTTAACGTGAGTGTTGCCAGCATTTCGGAATATTCACGTCCATAAATTTTTTCCATAATCCGTTGTTCGAAATATACCGTGAATCCTTCGTTTAGCCAAAAATCGTTCCACGTCGCATTCGTGACCAGATTACCGGACCACGAGTGAGCAAGTTCGTGTGCAACGAGAGCAACCAAGGAGCGATCGCCTGCAAGAATTGTCGGTGTGGCAAATGTGAGGCGGGGATTTTCCATACCGCCAAAAGGGAAACTCGGCGGAAGGACAAGCAGATCGTACCGTTCCCATCGGTAAGGACCATACAATTCTTCTGCAGCCGAAATCATTTTTTCCAGATCGACGAACTCATACGCGGATTTATCTGCCATGCTCGGTTCGGCATACACTCCGCTGCGGTTGCCGAGTGAGCGGAATTCCAGATCTCCGACAGCAAGAGCAAGCAGATATGAAGGAATCGACTGTTTCATTTCAAATTTATAAACGCCATCCGGTGTCTTCATTGTTGGATTTCCGGCACTCATTACGGCGAGCAGGTCAGGACGGGTGCGGATGGTGGCGGAATAGGTCATGCGGACACCGGGACCGTCCATACACGGCACCCACGTACGAGCAAGGATTGCCTGAGATTGGGTGAACAAGAACGGTTTTTCTTTCCCTGCAGTTTGCGACGGTTCCAGCCATTGTAATGCGCCGGCTGAGGGAGAGGTACTATAATAAACAGTAATGGAAGTAGTTTTGGGTGTAATTTGGATCGTCAACGGTGCGCCAAATATTTTGTGTACCTCACCGAGCGAAAATTTAGCCGGCTTTTCGGAATCATTCAATGTTACTTTTTGAATGGTCAGTCCGCGAGTATCGAGCACAACGGATAGAGCCTTTGTTTTTTGCTTAATGGAAAGGATAGCTTTGCCAGAGAGAGTTTTCGATTCGAAATTTACCGAAAGATCTAGTTGGAGATGTGTAATAACCGCTTCATGTGAGTTTGCATAGGAATGGATGTCGTTCATAGTGTTTTTCGTTTGGGCATGAAGCAAGAGTGTCGAAAAGCCCAACAGTCCTGCGATAAACATGGATAACTTCATGAGATGCTCCAGTGTATAAATGGGAGAGACGTATTAGTGAGTCAATATACAAATCCGCAGGAAAAGTTTCCTGTTGGCGGGGAAAATAAATAATCAATTTTTACAGAAAGCGGGTTAAGGATGAACATTTATAGTCATCCAAAATAAATGTTCCTTGAGAATAAAATCATTCAAAATATGTCAAATAAATTAAATTCCTGCAAAGTACATAATGTAAGCCCCCCTTTTAGTCATCCATGCAAGTGTAATAAAGCAAATGGGAGCCTGCCTTTAGCGGACTTCTTTTCTTGTCCTGCCATGAAATGGTCAATTCGTGAACGGCATTCCATTTCAACTCCGTCAGGAAAAGAAGAGAGTAAGTGTTTTTTAATTTTTATCACTGCTGTCCAAAATAAATCGTAAGTGAATACAAAATTGGTCATACTATCTTAAATTAGGCAAATTTATTTTTCATACAAGTAGTAAGCACACTTTACTGAATTGTAGAGATTGTATTAAAGTGCGTGGGTGCGAAATTTAGGAGGACAGAGCCACGGGAAAGCGATGAATCTCGTTTTTGTTTTGAGAATAGAAACAAGATTTCTCATCCCACGCAGGAGAAAAAATATAGCGGAATTCGAAATGACAATGACTAGGTGTTTTTGAGACCGCTTCGAATCATTCAGTGTTAAGGTAATAGTAAATTAGCCGATGCAACAGTTGGCTCCCGTATCCGGCGTTATCTTGCCGGTGAGTGATATATCATACGTGATCGTTGCTCCGGAAGGCGTAGAATGTATCAAGGCGGAACCTGTTCCGGAGGTTGAATTGACAGTAGAGTGCGGTTCTGTTGAACCTTCATTTTTACAACCGAAGAGGAAGATGAACACCAAACCTGCGAACGGTAACTACACTCTCCGCAAGCGATTCCTCCGGTGATTATTATCCGACTTTCATTTCTTCCACACGATGAAATGCCGGCACTATAATCGAAACCGAATTCCGCCATGTATCGGCAGGTAATTTTTCGTATCGCTGAGGCCGAGGATATACCGTCCTTCAACAATAAGATCTGTCTTACTGTTCATCTGGATGGAAATACCGGCGCCGAAAATGAACGAAGCATCTTGGATAAATGCTGTACGAGTCACCTGAATGTTTTCAGTGAATCCCGGTCCGCTCGCATTGATATCGAGGTCCGAAAAACCCAGCGCTCCCAGTCCAATTTTTACAAATGGTGCAGCTGATTCGATATTGTCAGACAAACACAACTGAAGCGCCACAGAAATATTCAGAGCAGACATGACACCTCCGCTGACAGTTCCTACTCTTCCGTCTAAAAATTCATTCGCATTTAGTGAGAAAGAGGCGTAATCTACTTCCACCATTATCTGCAGCTGACGGGACAGACCGAACCCGATTCCTGCGCCTAGATCAATCGTTCCATTCCATCCTTCGGTAAATTTAGATGTTCCTGAAGTGCCGATTGATTCACTTCCTCCCATGGGGAGCGGATAGCCGGCATACAATGTTAACGAAGTGTTCTTTTCTTGTGCAGTCAATGGGAGTATAAAAAGAAAGAATATTAATAGGACGACGTGCAGTTGTTTCATTCTGTTACTCCTTTCTTCAGCCTGACGGCTTCCTTCAACGTGTAGTTCGGTGTGAATGGATTCTTGAGCAGAACAACAAAAATCCTTTTCCCACAGGACGATGTTGCGGAACGACGACGTCGATTGTGCCGGTGGTTGAACGGTGATTCCGAAAATGCCGGAAGATGGAAGGAGGGAAGATGTTCGGAATATATCTGATAGGATCCCAGGATCCAGGTCGCGGCTAAAAGCCGGCGAATATGATGACATTACTGATTAAACGCACTATGAATTCAGTATGCAATCAAGCAAAGTATTATGTTGCAACGCTGAATAATGAAATTACTTACTGATGTTTTGCAAAATAAAAAAACTGGTCATGGTGAGCAAGGCGCAGGTTTAACCTATTAAGTCATCCTTCAAAAAGCCAAAGTTTTTTCCACGATA
>JALNZH010000194.1 GCA_023229405.1 Bacteroidota bacterium | reverse complement strand
AAATGTGGCAATGCAATTTCTTCACGAAGCGGGAGTCGATATGCATACATTACATTCCCCTGTGGGGAGGGGATAATGGAAATTCTTAACGGTTTCACGACTATTGTACTTTATTCGTATGCCGTGTTTATTATCGGATTTTTTATTTTTGTGAACGTGTTTTATTTTTCCATGTATACAATTTCGTTCGGTGCAATTCTCACATACTTGCGGCGGCATATGTTTTGCGATTACCGGGTGATATTTCAGTCCGAATTAACTCCGCCAGTTTCCATTCTTGCACCCGCCTACAACGAATCGACAACGTGCATTGAAAGTGTCAACTCGCTGTTGAAGCTGAATTATCCCACGGCAGAAGTTGTCCTCGTCAATGACGGCAGCAAGGATGACACACTGAATGTGATCGTCAAAGAATTCGATATGGTCAAAACGGAACGTGTTTATATTCCGACGATTGCGACCAAACTGGTGCGCGGTATTTATGTGTCGCGGAAACCGGAATACAAAAATCTGATTGTGGTGGATAAAGAAAACGGCGGGAAAGCGGATGCACTGAATGTTGGAATTAATGTGTCACGGTACGATCTGATCTGCGCCATCGACGCAGACTCCATCCTTGAAGACGATGCACTGTTAAAAGTAGCAAAACCGTTTCTTGATGATGCTCGGGTGATTGCCGTCGGCGGTATCGTCCGCATTGCGAACGGGTGTAAGATTGAACGCGGCCGTGTGTCGGAAGTTCGGCTGTCGAACAAGTTGATCCCGTCGTTTCAGGTGATCGAATATTACCGCGCATATCTTTCGGGAAGGATGGGGTGGGGTGCAATTAACGGACTGCTCATTATTTCCGGAGCGTTCGGACTGTTCAAACGGGATATTGTTTTGAAGGTTGGCGGATATAAACATGATACCGTTGGTGAAGATATGGAGTTGGTGGTACGGATGCACCGATACTGTTTGGAAAATGAAATTCCGTATCGCGTGGATTTCGTTCCCGATCCGGTTTGTTGGACGGAAGCACCGGAAACATTGAAAATTCTCGGCAGACAACGAAACCGGTGGCACCGTGGATTGCTGGATACATTGCTGATTCATAAACGAATGCTCTTTAATAAGCGGTATAAAGTGCTCGGACTTGTCAGCGTGCCATATTTTGTCTTCATTGAACTGCTGGGTCCGGTCATTGAAGCGCTCGGATATTTTGCTGTCGGATTCGGATTTTACCTTGGCATCGTCAATTTTGAAATTTTCCTCTTATTTTTTATCGTTTCGGTGATTTATGGCGTGATGTTTTCCGTCAGCGCCGTGATACTGGAAGAGATTTCCTTTCACCGGTATCCACGCACTCGTGATCTGCTGAAATTGTTAGTGCTGGCGGTCGTGGAAAATTTCGGATACCGGCAGATTACTGTCTGGTGGAGAATTAAAGCATTTTGGGATTATGCGCGGGGAGTACAATCGTGGGGAGTGATGACGCGGGTCGGTTTCAAAAAATAATTTTCACCTGGCTGCTGTTGTCGTAAACTCTTTTTTAACCGGAGTAGAGAATCGGATAGAGATTGTACAACGACAAATGAGCATCAGACAACAGAAAATCTTATGAATTATAAAATAGTAGTACTTATGGTATTTCTCCTGACCGGTGATTTTCTTTCGGCACAGACATCGTTGGATTCTCTCGGATCGGAAGATCTGTTCCTTCGCGCCCGTGATCTTGCGTTCAACGACCGGCGGGATTCGGCGCGCGTATTATTGAAATTGGCGCTGCTGAAAAGTCCGGCTTACGCGGATATCCGCATCTTGCTGGCCCGTACATACGCGTGGGATGGAGTACGGTCGGTGGCGAGGATGGAATTGGCAGAAGTACTTGCGGAAAATCCGGGATATAAAGATGCGTACGATGCGGCAATTGACGTAGAACTTTGGGACGAAAAATTGTTTGATGCATTGAAATTGTGCAACGATGCAATGCGGTATTTCCCGAACGATGAAGATCTGCTGGTGAAAAAAGCGAAAGTGTACCGCGGACTTAATAAAGACCAGGAAGCGTTAATCACTATCTCCAATCTTGAAGAGGTCAATCGTTCAAATCCGAACATACAGACCCTGCGTGAATCGATTACGACGAAAGGGATTTTGAACAGCGCCGGTATGTCATATTCGTATGATTGGACGTCGAATACTCCGCGGCCGAATCAAATCATCAGTCTTCAATACAGCCGGGTAACAAAGTACGGTTCGGTGTTTGGCAGGATTAATCTTGCCGACAGAAGAAAGAAAACAGCGCTGCAGTACGAAGTTGAAGCCTATCCGTCGTTGATGAGCGGAATGTATGCATACGTGAATTATGGATTTTCTGATACCGCCGGGGCTGTTTTGTTTCCGACTCATCGGATCGGCCTGGAATTATTTTTCTCTCTTCCATCAAGTTTTGAGGGATCGATCGGTTCCCGGCATCTGTTTTTCAGTCCGAAGCCGGTGAATATGTATACCGGATCGCTCGGATATTATTTTAGCAATTATTGGTTTTCACTCCGTTCCTATATCACTCCGGGGAGCATCAGTTTTTCCCGTTCGCTCGCATTCACCACGCGATGGTATTTCGGAGGGGAAGGGGATTATCTTTTTGGAAAGATCGGCGGCGGAGTTTCACCGGATGAAGACCGGTTTGTCGATACGGTTGGTGCAAACCTGTACAATATCGGATCAAGCGGAATCGGTGTGGGCTATCTGTACTTTTTCGATCCGTTTTCATCTGTGACAGTCTCGTTCGATTATTCGAACCAGGAACTGACATACAAGCGGGGATCGTTTATGAATGTCTATTCTTTTTCAGTTGCGTATAAATATAAATTTTAAATCGCTGGATGATCCGACCGTATTTGATTGGTCATGTGTTCGGTTCAACGCACTCAACAAACAAAGACTGTGAATTCTCAGCAACTTATCGTTCAGCCCGTCGGAATTATCCGGACGCCGTACCATGAAAAGCAGCACGCGCCGCGGCAGCCCGGCGTTGATAAAGTGACGACGGTCGGGACTATTGAATTGTTTCCGGATAAGAATTTCGATCAGGCGCTGGAATATCTGGACGGATTCGAACGGATCTGGATCATTTCCTGGTTCCATCAGAATAAGGATTGGAAACCCAAGGTGCTTCCACCGCGCAGCGGCAGAACCAAGCGGGGCGTTTTTGCCACACGCTCACCTCATCGCCCGAATCCCATCGGACTTTCACTCTGCCGGCTGCTTGATGTAAAAGGAAGAATCATTCGCGTGGAGAATCCGGATCTGCTGGACGGTACGCCGGTGCTGGATATCAAACCGTATATTCCGTATGCGGAAGCATTTCCGGAATCGGAAATCGGATGGCTGACGGGGATTGAACAACAAGACGATACGCCGTATAGCGTACGGGTTGCTCCTCTTGCAACAGAACAAGCGCAGTGGCTCGAATCAACGTTTGATATTCACTTGATTGATCGTGCGGTCGATATCCTTTCATTCGATCCGCATCCTCATTCATACCGCAGAATTATGAAACACGATCAGGGCGGTTTTGTTATGGCGATCAAATCGTGGCGCGTTGTATATTCCATCAACGGCATGAGCGTAACGGTTCATGAGATTCGCAGCGGATATCCCGCGGAAGTTATCGGTTTGCTCGACTCTGCATCACAACCGCTGCATGACCAGCAGGCTCATATCGCATTTCATTTACGTTGGAAAACATCATCATGATGAAAATTGTTATTTCCATCGCCATGCTGTGTGTTCTTAGTACAGCAATACTATCGGCACAGTATCTTGAACGGATCCATTTATTTCCTGAATCGACATTTGTGTCACCATTTACCGCAGATGCGCATGCGCATAATATGGAAGCGGAGAATATCATCTTAACAAAAAATGTTCGTGCTTCAATGGGAGGAATCTTTCCGATCTTCGGTATCGATGCGCTTGGTAACACTCTGCAGTTGAGTCTCGGTGCATCGGTTCACTTCGAATTGCGTCCAAACGGACAGGCTCATGTCGTCTCGAACGATTATTATATCGATTATCTTATGCTCGATATTCCGCTGTATGAGCATTATTTTACCCGGATTGTTACCGGACACACCAGTCATCATCTGAGCGATAACACATATGAGCGGTTACAATTGAAAACGGCGTTCACGTATTCGCGGGATTATGTGAAATTATTCGCGATCTATGAGAAACATCTGAATCAGCAATTCTATATCGGCGCAGATTATGCCTACATTATGACGATCGGACAACGGCTCTCTAAACCGTGGATACTCCAATCAGGGGGCAAGGTGCCGTTTGGAGAATATTTCGGAATTCTCACAGTCTATGCTGCTGTGGACTGCACTATTCGGCAGGATGCGAATTTTGCTGCAACCAACACACTGCAGTTCGGCATCTCATTGCCGATGCAACGAGGCAGGATCATCCGTTTTGCGGTCCAATACAGGAAAGGCCTAGATGAACGCGGGCAATTTATACCACAACACCGTGAATTAAGCACGGTAGGATTTTCGATTGAATAATCGCTGAGATTGGAAACATCGTGGAGATGTTCCCAATCTGATACTTGAGGTCGAAGAGGAAGTGTATTCCCATTGTACATAAGGAGGACGGCATGAAAAAGAATCTTGTGACCGACACGATCGTTTTTCTTCTCTGTGTTGCCGTGTTCAGCTCCGCAACACCGACGCCCATGCAATACAATAAACGCTGCGTTGTGAAACTGTACTCTGGAACATCGGTCGTCGCGACATGGGATGCACTCGGTTTCGGGCAGCTTGAAGGTGAAACACTCGTGTTTACCGTCGGGAGCGATATTTCTCCGAAAAAAGTTCGTATCAGCGGCACATGGTCTATTGAAGAAAAAGAATAAGATGAACGTTCTTCTCGATTTCAAACAAAACAACTTTAACGTTAGCGGCCTCTACTGACGCACAGGGAAATACAGCGACAGGTGCAATTATAAAGGCACCAAAAACATACTATCGTAAACTAAAAGAGAGATGTAGTGATGAGTAAGATTTTCTTCATTGTATTTTTTTTCACAAGATTGTATGCGCAGGATTCTTTGAAAACAGAAACATACGAACAGTCTATTGACCGTTGGCATGAAGGACGCATCATGGGACTTAAGAATGAGTATGGATGGCTGAGTCTGATCGCACTGGAGTGGATGAACGAAGGGGAAAATATTGTGGCGGGGATCGGAACGATCTCAATGATCAACGATTCGCTCCGGATGAAATTGAATACAGGTTTGCGTGTGATGTTGAATGAGAAGGAATTTATTTCCGGTTCGATCGAAGCTGATACGGAGAGAATTATTGTCGGTTCGAAAGCGATTGCCATCATCTCTCGCGGCGGAAAATACGCAGTAAGAGTATGGGATTCCGAAACTCCGGCGCGAAAAAATTTCACCGGTATTCACCGGTATCCGGTTGATGCACGGTGGAAGATTACGGCGCAGTGGATTTTGTACGACGTACCCAAAAAAGTCAAAATTCCGACCGTCATTCCTGATCTTATCCAGGACGGCATCGTTCCCGGTGTGGCTGTTTTTTCCATCGACGGCAAAGAATGTCGGCTGGAGCCGACGATTGAAGAGGGGAGTGACGAGCTTTTTTTTGTCTTCGGTGATAAAACGAACGGCAGAGAATCGTATGGGGCGGGACGTTTCCTCTATACAGGTGTTTCAAAAGATGGAACGATTATTTTAGATTTTAATAAAGCATATAATCCCCCGTGTGTTTTTACCGATTTTGCTACTTGTCCCGTGCCGACTCCGGAAAACCGTTTGAAAGTTCGGATTGAAGCAGGAGAAAAGAATTTCCGTTCGCATTGATCATTGTGTGATCAAGAGAAAAGGATACACTATGAAAAAGACATTGCTGCTTGTACTGCTGCATTTCACATTGCTCATCTGCCAGGTAAAAACAGGCATTGAAGTTCTTGCAGGATCGGACTTTGCCTTGCTTCAGGGGAAACGCGTTGGATTGGTGACAAACCCGACTGGGATTGCATCCAATTTCGAATCCACCGTCGATATTCTCTCGAGGTCGCCGAAAGTAAAATTGGTAGCGTTATTCGGTCCAGAACACGGTGTACGGGGCGATGTGACAGCCGGCGGGAAGATTGAAACCTTCACGGATTCTGCGACAGGACTTCCGGTCTATTCGCTCTACGGAAAAACTCGCAAACCGACGCCTGAGATGTTGACTGGTATTGACGTGATGGTGTACGATATTCAGGATGTCGGATCGCGATCGTATACCTTCATTAATACGCTGGCAAATGTGATGGAAGCGGCAGCGGAACAGAATGTTGATGTTGTTGTGCTGGACCGGCCTAATCCGCTTAACGGTGCAAGGGTGGAGGGAAATGTACTTGATCTGAAGTTTCGTTCGTTTGTGGGACAATATCCAATACCGTATGTGTATGGAATGACGTGCGGTGAATTTGCCACGATGGTGAATGAAGAAGGATGGCTGTCCGGCGGAAAAAAATGCCGGCTGACCGTCGTGAAGATGGAACAGTGGAAACGCTGGATGCATTGGGATAATACGAAATTGCCGTGGATTCCTACTTCTCCGCATATTCCGAATGCGGAATCTGCCCTCTACTATTCTGCCATCGGAATGCTGGGGGAACTGGAAACAATAAATATCGGAGTCGGATATACGATGCCGTTTCAGCTAGTCGGACAAAAATGGATCAACGGACCGCGGCTTGCTGCGGCATTAAATTCAAAAAAATTGGCGGGCGTACAGTTTCGGCCGATCAGTTTTACACCGTATTACGGCAAACAGGAAGGGAAACAACTTTTCGGTGTTCAAATTCACATTACGGACAGGTCGAAAATTAATTTAACCAATATCCAATTGCACGTTATCGGAGCGTTGATTTCATTGTATCCGGATCGGAATCCGTTTCTGACCACGGATTCGAGCCGGAACGCGATGTTCGACAAAGTTGCGGGAACCGATGACGTACGGAAGATGCTCACATCGGGCTCATCCGCCGAAACGATCATCAATTCCTGGCAAAAAGAGCTTTCCAAATTTATGGAGATGAGAAAGAAATATTTATTGTATGATTGATCAATTGAATGGAGACGAAATGTTCGCCATACATACTTCGACGCGGTGTCGCCATGATGGACATTCGAAGCATGTACCCGCCGTGCTTCACCTGGTGGCAGAAGATTGGCATGTCTCGAATGCCGAGTCGAAGGATACGAATAATCGGCGGCATCGTGCTCAGAATGACCGTATCGTTTTCCTG
>JALNZH010000193.1 GCA_023229405.1 Bacteroidota bacterium | reverse complement strand
CCAGGAACAATTAGGAACTCTGGCTATGAAATATGGCTCGATTGATTACGTCGCATACCAGCCAGAAGAACCTTCACTCGGAATACCAAAATACAATGAGGTGGAAGGAACTATTTTCAAAATGCAACTCGCCGCATCGTATGGCATCGGCTTAAAGTGGCATCCCATTTCAGCATTTACGATCTTCGCCAATTTCGATATCATCAACCGGTTAACAAACGAACCGCTTGATGTTTACAGAAAAATTGGATTCGATTTCGGACTTTAATCAGGAATTCATCCGCTCTATTCGATAACTTTCAGTGCTCTCTTTACCAACGGTATACACTGGAATTGAGTCCACTTTCCCTTTGTATTTACAGCAATCATTCTGTACTTTCGTTTTGTTCAACACACGGAAGCACCTCCCGTCTTCCACTTTTTTATCATTTTTTCCTTCAATTTATGGCTATTTCTATCGGTATCGTCGGCGCTGGCACCATGGGTGCCGGAATCGCCCATATTGCCGCCCTGAAAAAATTCAATGTCCAACTCTATGACATCAATGACGAGGTCATCCGACGAAGTGTGGAGAAGATCAACTTTGAGATGAAAAAGAGCGTCGATAAGAACAAGATCTCGGATGACGATATGAAGCAGGCGATCACGCGAATTAAAAAACGGACAAACCTGAACGATCTGGATACATGCGACATTATTATTGAAGCGGTACTGGAAGATATTAAAGTAAAGCGCGATCTCTTCAAAAAATTGGATCAGATTGCACATCACACAGCAATTCTTGCAACAAACACTTCCTCCCTTTCGGTTACCTCGATCGCCTCCGCGACAAAAAAGCCGGAGCGGGTGGTGGGAATGCATTTTTTTAATCCCGTGCATTTGATGAATCTTGTTGAGATCGTCAAAGGTGCACGCACATCCGATGATACAATAAAATCCGCCACTGCAATTGCCGAACAATTGGGGAAGAAAACGGTGCAGGTAAAAGATACTCCGGGATTCATCGTGAACCGCGTAGCACGACCTTTTTACGGTGAAGCGTTAAAGATTCTCGGAGAGAACATCGCCACCATAGAAGAGATCGACCGGATCGTAAAGAAGAGCGGCGGCTTTAAGATGGGTCCATTCGAACTGATGGACTTGATCGGAAATGATGTAAACTTTTCCGTTACATCATCCATTTACGAACAGATGTTTCATGATCCGCGTTTCCGCCCAAGTCAGATCCAACAGCAATACGTAGAAGCGGGACTTCTCGGCAAAAAAACAAAAATTGGATTCTATAATTACGACGATAAATGAAGAAGAAAACACCGAATAAAAAAACTCCGTCCTTGAAAAGGAGGACCATCAAAAACACCGATACAATTGAACAGCTACGTACGGAGACTCTCCCTGCGAAAGAAATCAAACCGGTGAAACAACTCATCTGTTTGCTTGGGGACGAGAGGCTCGTGAAAGAATATTCCACACTGTTTCAATCGCATGGGATTGCCGTGCTGGAATTAAAGAGTCTTGCTACGCTGAAAACATCCGCAAAAAAAATTACCGTCGCATTTGAGTTGACGATGCTTGCGGACGAACAAAAAGCGATAAATCTTCAGGTACTGGATGAAATGCTACCTGAACAGACACCGATAGTTTTATCATCAATCACCTCCACATTACTTTTGCAGACTCACACTTTAAAACACCGCGACCGTTTCATCGGGCTCGCCGCATTTCCAACATTACTGGCACATCAGCTTGTGGAACTGGCACCATCGCTTCACACCAGCAAAGCTACGGCGGATACCGTCACAGCGTTATTCACTTCCGTTAAAAAAGAGACTGCAATGGTGCAGGACAGTGTCGGCATGGTTATGCCGAGAATTCTTTGTCAGATTATCAATGAAGCGCTCTT
This sequence comes from Bacteroidota bacterium, assembly GCA_023229405.1. Lineage (GTDB taxonomy): Bacteria > Bacteroidota > Ignavibacteria > UBA10030 > UBA8401 > UBA8401. The sequence continues at coordinate 5,423 of JALNZH010000193.1, read as the reverse complement.
TACGGTTCAGAACGACGTTAGTTCTCCTCGTGACATTGATGAAGCGATGAAGTATGGAACGAATTATCCGCATGGTCCGATCTCATGGGGGGAATTGATCGGGTTCAATAATGTCGTTACCGTGTTGGATGCACTCTATCACAATCATCATGAAGAACGATATCGGGTTGCACCATTGTTGCGACAAATGGCAATTGCTGGTGTTTTCTGGAAACCGAAAGAATAAAAATTAAAATGGCTTGTTAAACCAAACAATCTTGACAATCTTTTTTTTACACTTTTTTGACTACTACTCATTTATTTACCAGGGAATGTCAGTGCATCTTCAAACGGCATCATCGGTATTGGTTCACCGTTATGTTGCAGGCGAAATATTACCAAGTCAAGTGCTGGAATTGATTCGGATTTTGACTTCACGCCAAAAAACTTCGGCATCAACATATTGAAATCAAAGAATCCTTTCTTCGGCATTTCAATGATGGTCACTTTTTGATCTTTTAGAATTCCTGCGCGTTCTTTTGCTATTGAGATCGCCGTTTCCATACCGCCGAGAATATCAATAAGTCCATTCTGTTTCCCGTCTACACCGCTCCAGATTCTCCCCTGCCCGATCGAATCGATATGTTCGTAACTCATCTTTCTTCCCTCAGATACTTTTGTAACAAATTCTTTGTACATAAATTTTATGGCATACTCCATTCGCACATGTTCTTCTGTCGTCAGGTTTCGGTCCGGAAGTCCGAGCCCAATAAACGGCATGCGAATTCCGAAGCCAAGATCTGCATGCTCACCTCTTTTTACAAAATCAGTGGATAAACCGAGCGTTTCTTTCAGATTCTTATTATACGCCCAGCCACCGATCACTCCAATAGAACCGGTTATCGTACCGGGAGCGGCAACAATTGTATCGGCATACATGGAAAGCCAGTATCCGCCTGATCCTGCGACAAAGCCTTGCGAAACGATGATCGGTTTTTTTCCTTTCGCTTTCCGCATTGCTTCTGCAATATAATCAGACGCCATAGCATCGCCGCCGGGAGAATCGATGCGAAGGACGACGGCTTTAATCTGAGAATTGTTCATCGCGCCTTCGACAACCTTTACAAGACTCCGGGCTTTAATTCCTTCATCCATTGCACATGTACCGAGAACGTAGATTACCGCTATCTGCGGCGGTTCACCCCATTGAGCATCGTACGGTTTTTGGAATGCTGAGAGTTCGTTGAATGGCTTATATCCATTTTCCTTGCCGGTCTCGGCTTTAACGATGGTATTCACAACTTCCCATCTGCCGATGCTGTCGATCAATCCCAGTTCTTTCGCTTCATGCGCAAGAAATATACTTTGCAGATTGACGAGTGAATCGAATTTCAGCGGTGATAAATTCCTCGCAACACAAATATCCTTTTTTGCAATTTCATACCAATCATCGATGATCGCCTGACGCTGTTCCCGGTCTGCATCAGACATTTTATCGTGCGAGAGAGTTTCATTGGCAGATTTATATTTGAAGAATCGCCATTCTTCAAATCCAATACCAATTTTCTCAAACATCCCTTTCAGATATGTATTCCCCATCAAATACCCATCAAGCATTATGGTGCCGACCGGATCCATCACAATGTTATCTGCTATGGAAGCAAAATGGTAGAGATCGATATTTCCCCTGTCGATATAGATGATGATCTTTTTTCCTGCATTTTTACATTCCTTTAATTTTTCACGGATCTCCCACAACTTTTCACGATCCACATTCATGCCGGAAGTATTGATCGCGATTCCTGCTACCGATGGATCAGTTTCCGACGCTTCGATTACCTCGAGAATGTTGGTGAGTGTCTTTGTCTTATCGAAATATTCAAAACGCTGATAACCGATCGTACCATTTAAATCGAATCCTACATACATTTGTTGAGCAGGAATAATCTTTCGAATGAGCGTTCTGTCATGTGCGCCGTATCGAATGCCGAACGTATTGCTTGAATGATTTCCGTTTGCATCATAATGCGAGTGCATTTCCACACCTGCATCACCCAGACTGAATTGAAATCCAACATTGAATGCCTTGTTGTCAAAATATCGTCCGGTGAAACGAATGCCCGGAAGAGCTTCGACAGCAACTCCCATGCTCCAAAAATCTTGATGGGATTGCGGTGTGCGATGAAGGACATACTCAGCAAATGCCGTTAGCAGTTCATCGCCGAATGGACGAAAACCGACTTCTCCAATCGTTTCCCATCCTTTCGCATTCATTGCCGACAAACAGTGTGCACCTAAGGAAACGAACGGCACGGGTCGAAACAGCGCGCCAAGGGTGAGCAAATCCGATTTATCCAGAAGAAGATTGTTTGTCGTTGTCCAATTATATGAAATACCGGCACTCAACGACCTGTCGCCACCGCCCAACGAAATCGTATAATCAGCGACATAATTCGACAATATTTTTTCACGAACAACACCAATGCCAAAATTCGGTACAGCAGCAAATACTCCCCAATGATCAACATTGTACCCTCTGGCCCCATTGTCAGACCACGTGAGTAATAGATCTGGCTCTCGCACATACGAAAGTAGTGCAGGATTGTCGTAGCCGTACAATCCAAATTTCAAAGTACCGGGCGAGGTTAATTGAAAGGTGTTTCGTGAGAAGTACGGAGTAATATTCGATTGTGCAAAAATTGGAACAATAGAGAAAAACAGTAAAGTACAAAGAACGAGAATTCGGTTCATACAATCTCCTGAATATGTTGAATGATAAGGCTATTTTACGGAATAGTGGCCATAAAGTTCTCGATATTCTTTCCATATTCAATGACGAATGTAAAAAACGGATACGTATGTCCTAAAATGGATTGCGCATTACTGTTGTCTTTCTCCCGACTCTTTCGTACGATAGTGCAATGATTCATTTTCATATTGCGGAGACTGCAATGAATATCAAATCATCTGCGTTTCAAGAAAATCAAACCATTCCTACAAAACATACGTACTACGGTGTTGAAGGGGGGAAAAATATTTCACTCCCCTTTAGCTGGAATGATGTACCGTCCGAAACAAAATCGTTTGCACTTTCCATTGTCGATCCCCATCCGGTGGCCAAGAATTGGGTGCATTGGTTTGTCATCGATATCCCCGCAACAATCACCGGTATAGCAGAAGGTGCGTCACCACGGTCGATGCCGAACGGTAGCCGGGAATTGCTGAACACCTACGGTTCTCTTGGTTATGGAGGACCAGAACCGCCGAAAGGATCAGGGAAGCATCCGTATGTTGTTACTCTGTATGCCTTGGGTGTTCCAAGTCTGGGATTGTCTGAAATGACGACGCTGACTGAATTCACAAAAGCACTTCGGGGCAATGTGATTGCAACAACCAGTATAACGGGAACATATGATCGATAACGCTATTGTGGATAAGAAAATTATTATTTACGCCCTACGTGGGGCGTTTTTTGTATCCGCTTCCTCGTCAATGATATTGATGTCCGATGCATAAGAAAGAGAGGACGAAAGTTATAGAACATCTTTATTTCACAAGTTGATATAGCGGACAAAAAGTCGTACATAACAATAGAAAATTATCGGAGATAACACACTATGTTCCTGTCATTTGAAGGAATCGATTGCTGCGGAAAAACAACACAAGCAAAACTGCTGGTCGAAAAGTTACAAAGTGTAAATAACACTGTCCTGTTTTTGCGAGAACCGGGAGGGACTGAGATTTCCGAACAGATCCGTCAGATTTTGCTCAACAAGAAGAATCTGAAAATGACACAGATTACCGAATTGCTTCTCTTTTCCGCAAGCCGGTCACAACTGGTCACCGAAGTGATCAAACCGGCCATTGCCAAAGGTACAATAGTCATCACTGACCGGTTCGTCGATTCCACGACGGCCTATCAAGGGTACGGACGGGGGTTACACCACGGCGGTGTGAAAAGTATTAGTTCGATTGCTACCTCTGGATTGATGCCGAGAAAAACATTTTTTATTGATATTCCTGTGCAGGAAATGTACTCGCGTCGGTTAGCAAGCCACCAAGAGATTGACCGGATGGAGATGAGTAATGAAGATTTTTACCACCGTGTACGTGAAGGATATGTTGAACTGGCTAAAGAGGAACCGGGTCGCATTGTTACCATCGATGGACGGCAACCAATCGACACGATTCACGAGACCATCTGGAAAGAAGTTGACGGAATGCTACATACGGTTAACGAATAACTATTTGCTATTACCTTATCACGTTGTGATCCTATCCTCATCAAACAATATTTTATCAGAACATATTTCCGCCCGCCCCATTGACGCATTTCTGTTAGTCGTATAATTTAAATGAACGATCGGTGATCTTTTTTACGAGATTCTGATTTTTTTCGGTTTCTACAATGGTGCAGTTCATTCGACATCACACACCCATACTAGGTACGAAAACGGAACGGGACGTTGTCACTAATGCAAAGAGTTCCGCACCAGAATGGTTGGTTCTCGCCTCAAAATAGGTCGCAGATACGAGATCAAGCGCTAATTTGCCTCCGGCACTCGTCGCACAACATCGCACCTTTCACATCGATATCTTCCACCGCTGAGGAAGCATGCATGGCGCAATCAAGAGTTCTGCAGTGATAAAGTCCGAAGGAATGGCCGAGTTCGTGTACCGCTTCCTTTAAAACCCGTTCGAAAAAGAGTACTGGATCAGCCGGTAAACCGTAGATGGTATTATCTAAACGGTAGGTAGAAACCACGGATGCGACTCCGCCCAACTGCGCCTCACCGAACACATATGTCAGCACCGGTACGAATAGATCGACAGATGTGATGCCAAGAACTTTGGAATCGGTTTGCGGAAAGTCAATTAGTTGACGGAGAATTTCGGTAGAATTGTACTGCGCACGCGAATCGTCATACGCTCGGAGGACAATATTTGAGAGCGGTTTTTCTAGAACTATTTCACCGGAGAATATAAAGCGTAACGGATCGACGAGCGTCGGGATCACGTCCAAAACAACAGGATGGAGAGGAATAAGACGAATGGAGGGCACGGTTAATTATCAAATTGCTAGAGTGCATGAATGCAAGCGTATCATAATTGTATGATTATACGATTGAATAATTGTATTTGCCCAAAGGTAAAAATGAAATCTAATGAGAATTTAAAATTTGGGTATTGAAATCATATTTGTCCAAAATACATCATACAAGAGAAAAACTTATTCCTTCTTTTCTTGACGGATTTCCGAAGGAATGCCGACATGGTATAAAGATTTGGTCGGCACAAGAAAAGAAGCACAAGAACCCTTGCGAAATGTAACGCGCGCGATGAATCCCGTTCGCACTTGCCCGTAGATGGCAAAAAACGCCATCAAAAGTCCCTTCATGATTTCAGGCCCCCTCTGTATCTCCCCCTTTACAGGGGGAGAAAAA
>JALNZH010000192.1 GCA_023229405.1 Bacteroidota bacterium | reverse complement strand
AGATTTTTACTCGGGAAAAACGAAAAGCATCCGATCACGCCGAAATTCCCGACCATGGTACCATCGTTAAATTGCACTCCAATCGCCTGCGCACCGTCTTCGATCACCGGTATGTGATGTTTGTTTGCAACCGCCATCACTGCACCCATATCAGCGCTCTGCCCATATAAATGGACTGGGATAATCGCTTTTGTCTTGCTCGTGATCTTTTTTTCCACTTCAGCCGCATTAATATTAAATGTCTTTTCATTGACATCCACAAACACAGGGATTGCATTCAATCGGGAAATGACGCCAGCCGTGGCAAAAAATGAATAGGTCGGAACGATCACTTCATCACCGGGTTTGATATCGATTGCCATCAATGCCAGCAGAAGTGCATCGGTCCCGGAGGAAACACCCAGCGCGTATTTCGCACCCAGATAGTTCGCAACATGCTTTTCGAATGTATCGACTTCCGCGCCAAGAATGAACGCTTGCGATGCGGAAACGCGAAGCACGGCTGCGTCAAGTTCAGATTTAAGGGATTGGTATTGAAGTATTAGATTTAATAAAGGGACTTTCATGTTCGTTTTCCTTTGGTACTACCGTGCTGAATATACGCATGCTTCGTTCATTTAAGCAAGAATAGAAAGCATAAAAAACCCTGCCTAGACCTATCGTCATTAGCAGGGCTCGATGAATAGAAACTCCGAAAGGTCTTTTGCTACACTAGGATGATTTTTTCTTTAGAATTCTCGCTGGAACTCCTGCAACTGTCGCATTTGGCGGCACATCCTTCGTCACCACAGCACCTGCACCGACAATGGCATTTTCACCAATAGTCACTCCGCAGATAATCGTTGCAGAAGAACCGATGGAAGCTCCTTGTTTTACGTGGGTCTCCACAACATGCCAGTCCTGTTCGTTTTGCATTGAACCGTCCTGGTTCGTCGCACGGGGATATTTATCGTTCGTAAATGTCACGTTATGCCCTACAAACACATTATCTCCGATATGGACACCTTCGCAAATAAACGTGTGGGAAGAGATCTTGCAGTTTTTGCCGATGAATGCATTTTTTTGAATCTCAACAAACGTACCGATCTTGGTATTGTCGTCAATGGAACAACCGTAGAGATTCGTAAAATCGAATATCTTTACGTTGTTCCCAAGATTCACATTATTGAGATTCTTTTTTTCCATACTCATGATCTTAGAGTTCGATAATTTTCCCGCGGTTCTTTATTGACTGATCGCTCGCTTCAAGAATCTTTACCACCTTCAGTCCTTCAATACCGCTCGTTAACGGCTTCCGTTTTTGCTGGATGGCATCGATACATTCTTTCACCGCCATCGATAATGCCTCGGTATGATTTACTTTAGGAGAATACATGTCACCGATACGATACTGTACCAGCGCATTATAAATTCCTTCTTGATTCTCTAATTCAACACCGCTGTCATAGATCTTAATTTTTTCTAAATTTTCCATGTCATCAAACAGCAGCATTTTTTTCTTTCCGCCGACCAACATTCTGCGGATTTTCACCGGAGATGTCCAGTTCACGTGAAAATGGGCAAAACAGTTCTCTTCAAAGTACAGGGAGAGATGCGCTATGTTCTCGTGGTTGTAATAATTGGCAATACCATTGGCGCAGACAGCTTTTACCTTCTTACTAATAACATAATCCATAATCGAAAGATCGTGAGGAGCAAGATCCCACACCACATTCACATCGTGTTGAAAGAGACCGAGGTTTACCCGCACCGAGTCAAAGTAGATGACATCGCCCAACTCGCCCTTATCCACAGTTTCTTTAATCTTCTTCACCGCGCCGGTATAAATAAACGTATGATCTACAAAAATCTGAAGATTCTTCTTTTCGGCAAGTTCGATAAGTTCTTCCGCTTCAGCAGATGATGCCGTGAACGGCTTTTCCACCCAGATATGTTTTCCAGCTTCCAGCGCTTGTTTGGCAACGTCGAAATGAAATACAACGGGGATAGCGATGGCAATTAGTTCTATCGAAGGATTTTTGAGAAGATCAGAATATTCCGAGGTAAGCTGAACATTGGGGAATTTTTCTTCAATAAATCGAAGACGTGCCGGATTTTTATCGCACCCATATACTGTTTTTACAGAAGAGTTCCCGGTAAAATTCCTGACAAGATTTGGTCCCCAATACCCTAATCCGACAATTCCTATATTCATAATGTAGTAGTATAATTGAATGCTTTCATAATTATTTTCCCCCCCTGCCGAATATCATAACAGGAATTGTCCTTAAAATCAATTGCAAATCAAAGGTCGGGGAAATGTTCCCTATATAATAGAGGTCCAACACGACCATATCGTCAAAATCGCCTTCCGCTCTGCTGGAAACCTGCCATAGACCAGTGCATCCGGGAAGCACCGATAGCCGCCGTTTATGCCATTCATCGTACGCTTCATATTCATACGGCAGGCATGGACGCGGCCCGACTAAACTCATTTCCCCTTTCAGCACATTGATTAACTGCGGCAATTCGTCGATGCTCGTTTTCCGGATAAACTTTCCAACCGTGGTGACCATAAGTTCGTTAATCACTTTCGAATTGCCGTTCTCGTTGGATAACGTTCCTTTAATGAAGCTTTGCATTTTTTTTATGCGGTCTTTGTCTTGATCGCTACCCACCCGCATTGACCGGAATTTATAGAAGTTGAACTGTCTTCCATGCTTACCGACACGGACCTGTTTATAAAACACCGGTCCCGGTGAAGTCAATTTGATTAACATGACAATGAACAACAACGGGATTGACAGAATAATTAATCCCAGCAGTGAACCGATAATATCGATACCGCGTTTGATCGCCCACATGAAACTCTCGTCATCAACTTTTTTGAGATGTGCGATCGGAAGATCGAAATACGAATCGACGGTAAATTTCTTATGCACCACTTCAAACAAGGGTGAAGCCACATTAATATGGGCGGTTGTGTTCCGGCAGAGATCGATGATATGCATTAACTCATCATAGTTCACTCCCGATTCGGCAATGATTATCTCGTCCACACTGTGCGTATTCACTATCGTCGATATATCCGACACCTTTCCCAACACGGCGTACGATTCATAGACGACATTCCCCACCGGGATTTCGTCGGTGACAAATCCAAGCATCTGAAATCCGTAGACATTCCCGATTCCCATTTCTACTGCAAAACTTTTCGCCGGAATACCGCTTCCGACAATCACCACTTTCTTTCGGTTCATGGCGTTTTTATTCATACGGATGTATAACGGGGTAAACACAAACACGCGGCAGAGAATAATGCTGACAAAGCTAAATGCGGCAAAGTACGCTACCGCCAGCCGGCTATCGATAATCCACGGTGAGCGCACAAAAAAAGCGACCACTGTTAGCCCGATGGTGGCATACGCAAGACAAATAAAAATGATCACGCTTTGTTTTGCCTGCGTCAGGATGATATTCATCTTATACAGATTCCTGCTCTGAAAGATCAGAACAATCAGCAGTGAAAAGATGAAGAACGTAAAGAATTCCGGAGAGAACAGATAATATTTTACAAGATCGCCCTGGACATGCGATACTCCTTTCAACTGCATGGCTACGGAAAAACTCAGCCGCAGGAAGAAGAAATCGAGAATAACGAGGACGATCTTATATGCCGGATATTTCATGTGGAATAAAAAGATTGTACACGTGTTGCAATATAGGTGATCTGTTCATCTGTCAATTCGGCAAACATCGGCAGCGAAAGCAATCGATGGGAATATTTTTCGGTATTCGGGAACTGTCCTTCGGAATATCCCAATCCCTTAAAACATTGTTGAAGGTGCAGCGGCACGGGATAATGCAGTCCGGTCGAAATCCCTTCGGCATTCAGAAACTTCGCAAGTTCATCCCGTCGTTCCGCTAGGATCACAAACAAATGGTAGACATGTTTTGAATAGGACATCTCTTTCGGGAGAACGATCTGCGGAACATCCTTCAATAGGTCTCGATATTTTACTGCAGCCGCACGCCGGCTCTCCGTCCAACCAGCCAAGTGAGGAAGTTTCACTCCGAGCACTGCTCCCTGAATTCCATCCATGCGGTAATTATGCCCGAGCGTTTCATGATAATATTTCTTCTCCGAACCATGGTCACGGAACAATCGTACTTTTCTTGCCAATGTATCATCATTGGTCGTTACTGCTCCACCTTCTCCATACGCACCTAAATTTTTCCCCGGATAAAAGCTAAATGAGGCAATCGTTCCAATACCGCCGATCTTCCGTCCTTTATATTCTGCCAGATGCGCCTGAGCGGCATCTTCCACCAGATGAATCTTGTGTTTTAGTGCAATCGCTGCCAACGGATCAAGATCAGCCGGCTGACCGTACAGATGAACGGCAACGATTGCTTTTGTCTTTGCAGTGATCGCTGCTTCCACTTTCGAGGGATCGATATTATACGAATCCGGTTCGCAATCCACGAACACCGGTGTTGCGCCGCACAGCGTTGCGCCCCATGCCGTAGCGATAAATGTATTCGCCGGAATGATCACTTCGTCACCATAACCTACGCCGAGAGCAAGCAATGCCAAATGGTTCCCATCTGTTCCGGAACCGACGGCAATACAATGTTTAACATTGTGAGCTGCGGCGAATGCCTTTTCAAAATCCGATACGGATTTCCCCAGAATGTATGCGGTATTGTCGAGAACATGTTGAATTGCAGGATCAACTTCTGATTTGATTGATTGATACTGTGCTTTAAGATCGAGAAATGGAATATTCACAAAATTACTTTCAAAATAGAGATTGTTAATTTTAGGACAATTTAACGAAATCAATGTGTTAAAACGATTCTTTTTTAATATTTTTTTTAGAAAAGATTTCAATATGCCGTGAAACAACACTATCCCAACTAAATTTTTCTCGCGCTCTCAAAAATGCAAGTTTTGAGAGTTTTTGCATTTTATCAGGATTTAATAGCGAAAACACCATTTTTTCTGTGAGATCTTTGATATTGCTTTTTTGAAAAGTTATTGCAGTGTCTTCTACAACAAAAATATTTTCTTTAATATCACTACAAATCAATGGGGTTTCTAAGCCCATAACAGTTAAAATGACCGGCGAAAGTCCTTCTACATCCGATGGTTGGATATAACAAAAAGCATTCTTTATTAAAATATTGGTATCAGCCCCATAAATATAGCCGGGGAAAATTATTCTTTCATCCTTCGTATTTCGGATTGATTTTTCATACTCGGATGGATTTGGTGATCCTCCAACAAGCACAAGTTTTTTAGTTGTTTGGACATTTTCATACGCATTGATAAGATAATGCAATCCTTTATCAGGGATAAATCGCCCAACAAATAAAAAATATCCCTTTGATTCTAAATTGAGTTTTGTCAATATATCATTGTTGTTTTCAACGGAAGGTACTTCGCTGCCGTAGGGAATAAAATTAAATTGTTTGTTGAACTTTTTTTCAAATAATTCCTTGGAAAAAATATTGTCAAAAATTACACCATTCGGTATTTTAGCTGTAAGGTAAGAAGAAAAGTATAAGAATAATTTCCCGTACCAATTCCATTTATTTCTCTTCCAATCAATTCCATCCTGACTTATAAAAACTCTTTTCCCAAACATCCTTAAAAATAATGCCCATATACTATTGCCCCCGTTATGAATATGAACAATATCTGCGGTATTAAATAAAATAATATGCAGTGTTGCCTTACATGAGTGCCATAAACTATCAAAACCATCTTTATCTATTGTCCGAAGATACTTTAATCGAACATTTTGATAAATTTTATTACCGGGTTTATCGCCTTTGTATAGTCTATTGTACGCAATTATAGTATGCCCTTTTTCTGCAAGACGGGGATATAACTCTAACGCAAACTTATCCGCTCCAGCAGAACCTTTTTGGGGTGGAAGCGATCGAAAACCAAATGCTGCAATTCTCAACCTATTCATTACTTAAGTAGCCTTTATAATAGTTTTGCACGTATTCATTTAATGCCACCTTCCAATTACGCATACTATTGAGATTTCGAAGTTCAAGTTTTTTATTTATTAAGCGTTCACATGGCGGTCTTTCAGCGAAATATATATTCTTAAAATAATTAGACTCAACTTCCGTAATCGTAATTGAATCTTCACGTTTCAATATTTTCAACAATTCTCTTGCAACTTCAAGTCTACTTGTTTGACCTCCACACACCATATTGTAAAGACCCCAATATTCATTTTGAATAAGTGCTTTTACATTGTTAGCAAAGTCGTGCGTATATGTTGGTGTCCCATCTTTATCATTGACAATATACAATTCCTTTTTACCTTCCTTAATTTGTTTCATCAACTTTTGAATGAATTTTTTATCTTTTTTTGGTCCTGCCCCCATCATCCAACCTGCTCTACAAACTAAATACCTTTTTGCATTCTGTTGGACAAATACTTCTGCAACGTATTTCGATTTTGCATATACGCCTAAAGGATTAGGCAAATCCCAATCATCATATAATTCCTTTTTGCCGTCAAAAATCCCGGCAGTGCTTATATACAACATTGGAATATCTAATTCGTTTGCAATATATACCGCATTTTCTACAGAAAGAGTATTTGTAATATATGTTTCGTCAGAATGAGTTTCGCAATACTCGAGATCAGTAAATGCACCGAGGTGAAAAAGATAATCTGGCTGAAATGCAATAACATCTTCACGATATTTTCGATAATCACGAAAATCACCATATTGAAGCCACGGTTCGTTGACATCAATATCGGTACACTTTAATTCAAATTCTGATGAGAATTGTTTATAAAATGCTTCTCCTAACATTCCTCCGCAACCTGCGATATAAATTTTCTTCATTGCTAAAGTATCTCCCTAAGTAAAAATATTTTTATTTATCTAGCTATTACTAAAATGCACGAACAGATGTACGCATCAATTTTATTCTGAAAGTATAATTTTTGCAGTTAACCGCACACGCTCTGCCATAATAACTCTTTTGAAGATTTGATGTAAACGTCGAGGTATATAATCTCAATGGATGCAAAAATTATTCTATCTCTAACGCTGTCATTGAATGCGGAGGAAATTCAACCACAAAACCATTCTCTACCTTCCCCAAATTATGTTTGTATACCCGTACATTTTCAGGATGATACTCATTGGAGGCACTCACTGAATCACCAACGAGGAACCATGCCTTTACCTTCTGTGCCAACACCCCTTGAAGGTTAATCCGAGTATCAATCGACGCAGTCATATTCTTATTCACTACAATAATATATATTTTTTTCTTGTTTAATTGTTTTTCATTTTCTAACATAACTGTG
>JALNZH010000191.1 GCA_023229405.1 Bacteroidota bacterium | reverse complement strand
TCCTATAGGGCTTATTGGTCTTCTTCTCTCCGGCTGCGGGGAGACGGAGCACTATCCGAAAGAGAAAGCGGAGCGCCTTGCCATGCAGGCAACAATAGAGATGGGAAAACAGAATTATGAAGAAGCGGAACGGCTTTTGGCGGAGTGCGTGGATATTCATGCAGAAGCGAACAACGACGCAAAACTCGCCGAAAATTATGCGACTCTCTCCTCCGCTCAAACCTCTGCAGGGAAGATTGGTCCCGCGCTGGAAACATTAACAGCACTGCGGGAACTCTACAAATCCGCGGCGGACAGAAACGCAGAACTCCATACCATGTTCGAAATGTCAAAATTGCATTTCCGACTTGGTAATACCGTTGAAGCGTTGCGACTGCTGCAAGAAGCATTCTCGAATTCTACCTTGTTCCGTCTGGAAGATCTTCACGCCCTCGCTGGCCTGGAAGCCGGGAAACTCCACGCAGTTTTGGGAACGCATGAACAAGCTATTCCATATCTCACCACAGCGCAGCGCTATTTTAAATCCGTATCCGATATTCCCCGATTGGTGGAAACAACAACGGCTCTTATTTCATCGTTCACTGCTGTCGGAAAAACTGACGCGGCGTACACGTTGTTCCAGGAGATCGAAGCGATTTTTGCACAAAACAATCCATCGCTCGACCGTCCGAAATTCTACCGTTCTGTCGGCGATGCGTTCTTTCATACCGGTGACGCCGCATTTGCACGGGCAAACTATCTGCAGGCAATCAGTATTTTAAAACAGAATAATTCCGCAACTTCCTCACGCGAAAGTATTCTTGCATTACTTGAACTCGGCGAATTGTATTTTTCCAATTTTTCGTTTCCGGAAGCACAACAATATTTCGTTGCCGGATATAATCTTTCGAAGCAGAGTTCGGATGATTACCTGCAGGCCTACTTGCTTACGCGGATATCCGATTGCCTGTTAAAGGTCTCCGTGTATCGCAATGCGAAAGACGGCATGATCCGCGCAGCCCAGCTCTATGAACAAGCGCACACGTTGTTTGCACGAATGGGATTCGGCTTGGGTGAAGCAATCAGCACGCACCGGCTGGGAATGCTAAAGGAATTAACGGGAGATGAAAGTGCGGCGATTACATTCTATAAACGGGCATTCGAAAAATATTTGGATAATACGATGTCCCCTGTCCACTATCACCTTTCCATTCCTGCGGAACAATTATTTATGGAACCGTCGCAGCAATATTCGCCCAACGATTGGTTCGCCGAGCGTTTGGTTGCATTGCTTATAAAATTTAAACGGTATCAGGAGGCGTTAACGTATCATGAAACGATGCGCAGTGTTGCGCTGCAGCAGCAGCTGAGCGGGATCGCATTCGAGTTCCGCGATCCGGGAAAACGGAAACGCTATTCGGACTTCGACGCCGGATTAAAAGAAAAGCACCGAATGCAGCTGGAACTTTTTCATCTAACGAGCATAAACAGAAATTATGCATCAAAACTGCAACAGCAGCTGAAATTCATCCGGAGTAAAGTGGAATCCGATGCAATCACGCTGATGAGAGAATACCCGGTCTTCTCCTATATCGGTTTTTCTCAGCAATCCCTCCGGCAAATGATCGATTCGAAACTTCCCTCCGGAACGACCGTGCTCGATTTTTGCATCGCCAATAACGATGTGTGGGCATTTGTTATCACGCCCGGAGAACCTGTGGACGCAGTAAAACTTTCGTCAAACGGTACAACGATAAAATCGATGATGTACCGATTCGTCGAAAGATTGTCATCACCGTCCGTGCAACGATCGATCCTCGCCGATCTTTCAACCGATCTTTATTCAGTATTCATGAAACAGTTCGAAACCCTCCCCGCTCAAAAAATCGTTATCATTCCACCGGTTGGATACGCGAAATTTCCGTTCCATGCATTATCCGATGGAGCAAAACAAATGATGGAAGCCCGTACCATCGTCTACCTGCCCCATTTGTCACTCATCAACTCTACTGCGCAAACGCCCCGGTTCATCAACAATGTGGTGGCATTCGGTTTTACGCCAGATTTTCGTTGGGGATTGGAATTCGAATTGCGGGATATACGGAGCTTTTTTCGAAATACGCAGGTGCATGTAAATCAATCGGCTACCATCCAGCGGCTGAACAATGCGCTTGGCGAGATTCTGCAGGTGTCATCCCAGTATAAAAAGGATGAAAACGGAGTATACACATTCTCACTGTCCGACGGCAGCTCATCAAAATCAGGCACGACAATTTCGACGGCAAAATTTACCGCACTGCATCCTTTCCAGATTGTGTATTTGTCTGATGTTCAGTCTGCAACAAATTCCCTGTCCGATCTTCATCCGCTCGTCTGGCTGTTGAATGGATCTGCTGGAGTTGTGGCCAATCAATTTCCGATTTCTTCTTCCATCAGCAAAACGTTCGGCGAACAGTTCTATTCGTCGTTGTCGCTGGAGCTTAATCCGTCGCAGGCGTATCGAAAAGGAATACTTCAATTAGGAAAGAAAAAAGAATTGCGGGAAGGATACAGCGGAGCTTCGTACTTTTATTACGGCATTCGATAACCATGCAGTTCAGAGATGATTCATGATGATCGGGATTAGAAACCACCCCCAGATCAACCCACCGAAGACCACACACCCCAGAGACACAATCGCCCAGAAGACCATGCTCATTTCCGTTTCAATTTTGTGCGAATTTTTAAATGCGAAATATCCGGCGAACGTTCCGACGGAGAGTGAGAGCAGCGACAGTGCAAGGAAGACGGGAAAAACAATATTGTCGGGCATGAGGGTTAAAAAAGATTGCCAGGTAGTTAGCCTGGCAATCTGATGGTAATCAATTTATCTTGTTCGTTTTATTTTCACATTTCCCAATCCGGATTCAATGGAGATATCCATTTTCCCTTCTGCTTCGTAATAGTTCTGAGATTCATAAATTCCTTTTTTCTTCCGCACAAATTCATCGTCATCCAGTGAAAGATTGGAAAGCCAACTGTCTTCGTATCGTATCTTCAGGCCGATGTTCCTCGGTACGGCGACGGTCATGGTCCCGAGCCCGACATTAATATCCACTTTCACATCCCGTTTCAGTTCACCGCCAAAGTCCAAATAATACGTTCCGACTCCTCCTTCAAAATCTAGCTTACGGAAATTCGCATTGTTCAGGTTGTTCGCCACAAATTTGCTGACACCTGATTCAATTCTCAAATTTTTTATCTCTCCCCGGTTCATTTCATCGAAATCTAATTTCGAAGAACTTGCACCGGTAGAAATAGAAAGATCGTTTACCATCAGCCCGGTCAGATCGAAATCGCTCTTCCCGGCTCCCAATTCCACATCAAGGTAGAGCGGAATTCCTTCCACAAGTTCAACATACCATTCATCCGCGTGGAAATTGACATCGGCATTCACATGTACTCCGCCGTCGCCATCATCAGACGATCTCACTTCCGATCCCTCCGGATGCATCTCGAGATACAGTTCACCGATTCCTTTGTGCACGCTGTAATCGATGTTCAGATTGGGATCACGTCCCTTGTCTTTGCGACGATAATGTACACGAACAACCTTTTCCTCATTCCCTTTCTCGATATTCACCGATCCGAATGACGATTCAATTTTGACGTGAACTTCTTTTTCATCCGTCTTTTTTACTTCACGGTGAACTGTTTGTGCAGCCACAACGCCAAGCGAGAAAAGGCAAACAAAAATATAGAATTTGAAGAATGTTTTCATAAGTCAGCCTTCATAGTCAAGGGGCTGATAGTACGTTACGGCAAAGAAGTGCAAGAGTTGCGGTTAATATTGGTGAATTTTCTTCTTTAATTTTTTATACAAAATCTCCCGGGCGCGGAAAATATGCGCTTTCACTGTTCCCAACGGTAATTTCAATGTGTCAGCTATCTCCTGATAATCTTTATCCTCCGTGTGACGCATCAGAATCACCTGACGGTATTTTTCCGGAAGAGCATTCACGGCTTCTTCCAGGATTTTCGTCCGCTGACCGGCGATCAACGTTTTATCCGGTTCGTAGGTTGAATCGGGAATCTCAAAGCTGTACTCTCCATCTCTCGATTCGATCGGTTTATCGATGGAAAAAGTCGCAAGTTTTTTCTTGCGAATATAATCGATGCAATTGTTGGTTGCAATTTTGTAGAGCCATGTGGAGAAAGCAAATTCTTCATTGAAGTTCTGCAATGAGTTAAATGCTTTAATAAAAGCTTCCTGTGTCAGATCTTCCACTTCATCCTTATCGTGCACCATACGATAGAGCAGGTTATAAACCTGATCGTGGTATTTTTTTAGGATCGCACGATACGCAATCTGGTCCCCTTTGAGCGCTTTTTTGATATTGCGGGAATCCTCAGTGCGGGAATCCTGACGGCGCTGGGCAAGAACTTCCTCTTTGGTCTTTGGAACGGGCGATGACGCTATGTTGGCGGAAGTTTTTTTCGGTTGTGGCATTGTTGGGAATGAATACAATGATGTCTGGAATGAAATTACTCAAAAATGGATGCAGTTGCAAGAAACAGTTCCGTCTCCGTATTTCGTATTTGAGATTAGAGACAATTCTTGTTATACTCACTCACGAAAAGAATTGTTTTCCCACCTTACTATAGAATAGACCATATGTCAGTATCAATAATTGTCGGCGCACAATGGGGCGATGAAGGAAAAGGCAAAATCGTTGACATGCTCAGCGAAAAGATCGATATCGTTGCCCGATATCAGGGCGGAGCGAATGCCGGACACACCGTCGTGATCGGTGATAAAACCTATGTACTTCACCTTATCCCATCAGGAATCTTTCAAAAAAACGTAAAGTGCGTCATCGGTAACGGTGTGGTGATTGATCCCGTTGCATTGATGGATGAAATTGCAATGATCAAATCCTTTGGAATAAAGATCGAAGGCCGTTTGTTCATCAGCCATAATGCACACTTGATTATGCCGTACCACAAACTGCTGGATACTCTCCGCGAAGAAGGAGTCCAAAAAATAGGAACGACAGGTCGCGGCATCGGACCGGCATACATTGATAAATACATGCGAACGGGAATTCGTGTGGTGGATCTGCTCGATCGCAAAGTGTTGCGGGAGAAACTGACCCGCAACATTGAAGAGAAAAACCAGCTATTGAGCAAAGTGTATGGAAAAACAGAAATTGATGTGGATAAGATTGTGACGGAATATCAGGAATTCGACAAGTTGATCGATCCGTACATTACTGACACTTCTACATATTTGAATGCTGCCCTGAAGAAAAAGAAACGGGTTCTCGCCGAAGGTGCGCAAGGTGCATTGCTGGATGTGGATCACGGAACATATCCGTACGTCACATCATCCAATCCGACAAGCGGCGGTGCATGCACCGGACTCGGCATTCCCCCCACAGAAGTGAAGTCGATTATCGGTATTGTAAAAGCATACTCCACCCGGGTGGGCAACGGACCGTTCCCAACCGAGCTAAGCGACACCACCGGCGAAACACTGCGAAAAGTCGGTCACGAATTCGGAGCAACCACCGGACGTCCTCGCCGCTGCGGATGGCTGGATATGGTGAGTCTGAAGTATTCGTTAATGGTGAACGGTATCAGTGAAATTGCTTTGACGAAACTGGACGTGCTCGATGCATTTGACGAGATCAGGATCTGTATAGCATATAAAAAAGATGGAAAAGTTTTAAAATCATTCCCGACCGATGTTCATACGCTGGAAACTTTAGAACCGGTGTACAAAACCTACAAAGGATGGAATGAGACGATCTCGGAAGTGACAAAGTGGAAACAATTGCCGAAACGAACACGCGATTACGTTGAAACCATCGAAAAATTATCCGGTGTGAAAGTATCGCTTGTGTCGGTCGGCGCCCGCAGAGATCAGACGATCGTTCGAAAATAATCGATTCATTCCCGAACGTCATGTACCGGTCCGCTTGTGCATGACGTTCTTCATTTCCGTCAGAACACCATGAAGCTCAATACGCGCAGCCCAAAATCCGGACGGATCAAGATCGCCCTCTTCATTGCTGCGGTGTGTATTGTCATTCCCATCATGATTTATACACACAACCTTGTTGTAGAACTGCAAAAAAAACAGCGGGAAACGGCAGGACTTTATGCCAGATCTCTGGAATATATTGCCAACAGTATCCCAACCCCGGGAACGGATTACACATTCATTTTCGATGAGATTATCGGCGCAATCGATTTCCCGGTGATCTTGACGAACGGCGATGATACGGAGATTAGTACAACAAAAAATATATCGCTGGATTCAACGTTCTCCCGTGAAAAACGGCAAACGATTCTTTTTGAAATGATCACAGAGATGGATGGAGAAAATAATCCGATCCTGGTTACATACCAGGATTCACTGGTTCTCAGCAAAGTACATTACGGAGAATCGCCGCTCATCGTCCGGCTGCGTTGGCTTCCGGTGATCGAACTTTCCATCGCAACGTTATTCATTCTTGTAGGATATATCGGATTCAGCTATATCAAACGGAGCGAACAGAGCAATATCTGGGTCGGCATGGCTCGGGAAACTGCGCACCAGCTTGGCACTCCGCTGACGAGTATGATGGGTTGGATCGAACTATTGAAACAGCAATCCGAAGCGATGCCGAAGATTCTTGAAACGGTTTCCGAATTTGAACACGATGCGCGACGACTGACGAAAGTCGCGGATCGATTTTCCAAAATCGGATCGAAACCAGACCTGAAAGATGAGAATATTACGGAGTTGATCCGGCGTACCATCCTATATTTTGAGCGACGCATCCCCCAAATGGGAAAAAAGGTAGCCATTACGATTGATGCTGCAGAAGGATTTACTGCAAAGGTGAACAGCGAATTATTCGAGTGGGTGATAGAAAATCTGATCAAAAATGCGTTGGATGCCATGGAAGACGGTAGGGGATCAATCTCGTTCTCGCTTTCGAAAGAACGACGGCGTACTATTATCGACGTAAAAGATACCGGAAAAGGTATTGACGCCTCATATCATAAGGATATCTTTCGACCAGGATTCACCACTAAAAAGCGCGGCTGGGGACTCGGGCTTTCACTCTCCAAGCGGATTATTGAAACCTACCATAATGGGAAACTAAGCGTTCTGAAAAGCGCCATCGGCGAAGGAACGACCTTTAGGATTATACTTAAGTAGGCAATCAATCTTGATTGTCCTCGTACACTTTTAACGACAAACAAGCAGGCCTGCCATATTTTAATAATGACTCACGTTACGCAAAACAAGAAAAACGGTCATGGTGAGCAAGGCGCAGGCTAAGATAGTTACGTCATCCTTCTGCCGAAGGCATCCCTATCGGGAGACG
>JALNZH010000190.1 GCA_023229405.1 Bacteroidota bacterium | reverse complement strand
AACCTCTCCTTTTGTTGTTAATAAATTGTTCCCTTACTTCGTTCAACTTTTTTCAATACCTGGAAATAATGCCGCCTCCTTTCATTTCATTATTTGCTATTCCGAATAATGGTTGGTGTTTTTTTTTGTTCTTAACTGTTCATGTATTTCTGCAAACTTTATCGCTTACTGTATTTGAGTCAATGTTACAAGCTTCTCAATTGGTACCAACACCATTAATTCACATTGGCCCCGCTGCTCTTTTGCTTTTTGTAATGTCGCCAAACTGTTTTTTACCCAATGGGCATCAGCTCGCTTGTTTGAACGAATCATCTCTACAGCTTCACTGCCAATCGCGGCG
Organism: Bacteroidota bacterium; assembly: GCA_023229405.1. Taxonomy (GTDB): domain Bacteria; phylum Bacteroidota; class Ignavibacteria; order UBA10030; family UBA8401; genus UBA8401. The sequence goes on along the minus strand of JALNZH010000190.1, from coordinate 7,053 downwards.
ACAGAAGCCAAATCTTTTGATAATGATTCAATCTCTTGAAGCATCGGTGACATTCTGATTGTTTTTATTAACTCAGCATGGTTCTGTTTCCATATTTTCAGATACGAAGCTACAGTATCCAGCAACAGTTTTTTTGTGGTATCAGCGAGATAATCATTCACCAGCCATGAAAACACTCTTGCGCTTCGGGCATCCGCTGTTGCCGCATCCATAACGCGGCCGTAAGATGAATACGATGCAAAATCTTTCCCTTTATCGAAACGTTGATATTCTTTCAGAGGCTCAACGACATCAATAAATGTTTTCAACGCAGCAACATCCGCATTGTTTGTTAATCTGCGCAGCATCATTTCGCCGTTTTTTTGGTGAGTTAATCCAAGCTCTTCCAGACGGAAACTCATCACATCAAGCCGGCGGTACATATCTCGGACATCATTCACATTATCATTCGACCAGAACCGTTCTGCAATCGCCGCTGTTCGAGGCCAAATTCGCGAATCAATGTTTTCCGGCGTTACAAATTCAGTCCACATTGTTGCTTCTGCGCCGAGTATCTGTTTTGTTTCTTTTTCCGATAGCTGCAGATTTTTTGGTATGACATCATTTTCGTAATGATTTTCTGCTGAATACATCAAATCAATGTAATACCCCCGTGAGACAATCACGTGATAACCTTTGCGTACCGCTTCCTCCAGCACTTTGTCTTCGCGCCACGTTTGAATAATTGTCCCGGTGGAAGAACTTTGACGCATTACTTCTTCCCACCCGACAATTTTTTTATGATACTTTTGAAATATCTTGGATACGCGGCCCAAAAAATAATCCTGCAATGCGTGGTTGTTCGGAATATTGTTCTTCTTCATGAATGTCTTGATATCCGGATTTTCATCCCAGTGTCTTCCCGTATTTTCGTCGCCGCCGATATGAAAATATTCATCGTTAAACAATCCAGACATCTCTTTAAAAAATGCGTCAAGAAATTTATAGGTTTTTTCTTTTGTCGGATCGATTGTCGGATTATAGACCCCCCAATGACGTTCAATAGCATATGGACCGGGTTTACTTGCCAATTCCGGATAGCCGACAAACCAACTGGTGGAATGGCTTGGTACATCGAATTCCGGAATCACGCGAATCCCGCGGGCATTGGCATACGCCAGCAATTCGCGTATTTGTTCGTGCGTGTAATACATTCCATCCGAACCCAATTCATGGAGTTTGGGAAACGTTTTACACTCCACTCGGAATCCTTGATCTTCGCTGAGATGCAAGTGCAACACGTTCAATTTTACCGCAGCCATACCGTCAATGTTCCGTTTCAATACTTCCATTGGCATAAAATGACGGCAGACATCAATCAACAGGCCGCGCCAGGGAAAACGCGGCACATCGCGAATGAAGCATCCCTGAAAAAAATATCCATTCGAATCGTTATCTAGTAATTGCAAAAATGTTTCCAATCCGTGCATGGCACCAAGATCGGTTTCCGCAGTCAGGGTAATTCGCTGAGATGTTACCGTCAGTGAATATGATTCATCCTCATTTACCGAAAGCAATCCGGCTCGCGCTACCGAGATCGTCATCGTTGCGTTTTCCGGCTTCGGATTGTGGGTAATAAAATCGTTTGTTAAAAATATCCCTGTTCGTCCGACAAGGCGATGTAATATTCTCGTCAATGCCGGAAACAGTCTGACATTCGCGTTTCCGATTAATTCAACGGCAAACGATTCATCCAGGCGAAAGTTGCCGGAAGTGTATTCAACATGCGATGGAACGGGCATGAACGAAATACGAGGTTCGTTGCCTGCATACGCAATACTTTGAAAAAGAATCACTGCTGCTACGGTAAAGACAAGAATCGTTTTTTTCACAAGCACTCCTGTTGATTCAGAAATAGCTGAATTTCGATGCATCATGATGATTTATTTACATTTCCGTTTGCACCATCTCGTTGATGGCATCCCAATGCTGCACCATACTGCCCGCTCCAAGAAGAGCTCCTTCTCCGTCGGTGAAATTGGATCTGAGAATACGCAATCTCTTCTGCTGAAATGAGAGTGCGTTCTGTTTAAAGGATTCTATTGTCGGCCTCATCAGCAATTCTTCTGCACGCATCAACCCACCCGTCAATATTATCGCCTCGGGATCGAAGGCAGCGACGGTATTTGCTAGCATGCGGCCCAAATAGTGTCCGGTCCTCGTAAAAGCCTGCATGGCAAGACGATCATTCTGCATTGCGGCATCGTACACACGATTTGCGGTAAGGTCTTCATAGGCAACTCCGCGCAGAATACTCTGTTCCATTGAATACGACAACAGTTCAAAGACAGTCCGGCATAAACCAGTTGCAGAAACATACGTTTCAACACAGCCATTTCTTGAACATCCGCAGGCTCTTCCGTTCGTTTCAAGAATCATATGACCTAATTCTCCTGCCGATCCAAACGCTCCTTCCATCAGTTTCCTGTTGACCACAATTCCGACGCCAAGTCCTGTTCCCAACGTCACGGTCATAAAATGCTTCAATCCTTTTGCACTGCCAAAGGCCATCTCCCCAAGCGCAGCGGCGTTGCTGTCATTGATAATTGTTACCGGTACAGCAAAATGCCGTTTTATCAATTCAACGATAGGGAGTTTTCCCCACCGCAAATTCGCCGAGTGTTCAATCACACCTTCACGAGCATTCACTGCGGGCGCTGCCATTCCGATTCCGGCAAGCGTGCCCGAAGAAGATTCAACGAGTTGTTGAATTGTCAGTTTCAATGCTTCAATAAATGCGGCGCTGTCATCGACATCTGTTCTGAAGTTTATTTTCTGTACACATGTGCCATCCGAAGCTATTTTACCTGCAACGGTATTTGTGCCGCCAATATCTACCCCGATCACAATACTATTTTTGTTCATACGTCAATCAGCTTGCTAAATTCTTACTGCGATAATTTATAGTCTAAAAATATTTTCCTGATGGATAATGCGCCGGCTCCAAAGAGCGGCGGATTGCCTTCCAAAGAGGTTGGAAGAATTTTTGTATTACGCTGTTTTCCAAAGAATCCCCTCTCGTTCACAGTCTTCATAATTTCCGGATACACCTGATCCCACACTTGCGTTATTGTTCCTCCAATAATGATGGTTTCCGGATCAAATGACCGAACGATATTGGCGATACCGATACCGATGTAATTTGCCGAATCCATTAGTGCGGTTTTTGCATCGTTGTCACCGACATTCGCCGCAATGATGACATCTTCCAAAAATAATTTTGAGGCTTGTTCTGGTGGTAGTCCTTTCGATGCTGCATACCGTCGTACAGTGGCACGATCTGAAGCATAAACTTCCAGGCAACCTTTATTTCCGCAAGTACATTGCTCACCGTTGTCAATAATTGACACGTGACCGAACTCTCCAGCAGCGTGCGAACTGCCGCCGAGAATATGGTCATCGATAATGATACCGGCGCCAATTCCGGGACCAATAGAGAGATAGACAAAGTTGGAAGAATTAATTTTGCGTTTGCCAAACGAAAGTTCTGCGAGCGCAGTTGCTTTTGCGTCATTTTCAACGGTGATGATTTCAATCGTCGGAAAGCGTTCTCTGAAGAGAGTTCCCAGGTCCAGATCTTCCCATCCTAAATTTGGTGCATAGATCACTTTCGACTGTAACGAATCAACAATTCCTGCTACGGTGATCCCAATCCCGTCAAGAACGGTCACACCACTTTTCGATCGTAATTCATCCAGCAGATCGATACAGGAAGCGATAAACTGAAGAGCGTTCGACGCTTCAGTTTTAATATCCGTTTTAATTTTTATGGTACCATCAATATCAAATACGGCAAGTTCTGTTTTGAGCGAATCAAAATAGATCGCTCCAACAAAGTGCGAATCTTTTTTAATCCAAAGATTCAGAGGATTTCGGCCGACCTCAGAATTTCGATTAATATCTTCGGAAATAAGATTTTGTTCTATCAGATGATTGACAATACTCGATACCGTACTTTTATTAAGGCCGGTCATGCGAGAAATGTCCGTGCGCGAAACAGGTTGGTGCGTACGTATGGTGTTCAGAATAATTGCTCTATTAATATCTCTTCCAACTTTGGAATTGATACTTGCAACTCTGTTGAAGCGAGTTTTTTTAAAACTCGTTAAAGCGGTATCATTAAGCATGTTCACTTTCGGATTGTACTCCTTGAATTAGTTTGTTGTTCACACAAACTAATAATACCGTGAATTAATACTTCTGCCCTATTGATTAACGCAATTAATTGTTTAAAACAACAAATTGAATCTAAATCTTTTTATTCTCTCTGTCAAGACAATTAACGTATTCTAAAATAATTGCATATTTTTATCAAATAATCGCAAATAAACGACAGTTTCTCCAATCTTTGCATTAACTCCTAAACAATCATTTTCGCTAATATCCACTTTATGACCAATTTATGTGTATACATCTCCTACTTTATTGAGACAGCCGTGTTCATGTACAACTGATTGCAAAACGTTTAGATAGGACTCACTTTTTTTCTGTGGAAGAATTGATTGTATGTATATCGGCGCATACTTGTCCAAAATAATTACAGATAATTGGAAAACTCATACTCTCTTCTTTTCTTGACGGAGTAAGAAAAGAAGCAAAAGAACTCCGTACGAAATTTATAGCACGCGATGAATCCCGTTCGCTCATGCCCATTGATGGCGCTCATCGCGCCATCAAACGCCCCGTCATGATTTCAGACCCCCTCTTTTTCTCCCTCTTGGCAGGGGGAGAAAAAGTTCGCTCACTCCTCCTAAATTTCGCTCCCTCTCACATCAGAACAGTTGCGATGTTAACTCATGGGCTTACTTCATATGTTTTTGTAAAATTCTATTTTATTTGCCATGTTTTGATTGATTTTATATTCAACGTGCCTTTATTTTGGACAGCTATGATATCGGCGAGTAATTGTAAATATCATCTGAAGCATTCGCACCAAATACTCCATGGTTTACCAATATTGATCTTTATAGTAAATTTAGTCCCTCTGCTTCATCCAATGGTAATTCTTCAGCTTTTCCATTCAAAATATTTTTAGCAGATCGTATTTCAACGCTATCACCTGATCAGGGGTTTGTCGTCAAAACGATTTTGATTTCATCCTTTTCTTCAGTCTTTGTATCAATTTTGAAGAGCTTGGCTTCTATCTTGCTGCCATGATGTGGATGCAATGAATGACTTAAGAGATTGGGAATCCATTGTGGGGAGATACTTTTAAAAGTTTTCTTATGGCTTATCTTTCAGCACGATAATTCATATCTTAAACAAGTATGAACGATAAATTATTACAATCTTGGGTTAAAGAGTATACGAAAGATTTGCTCTCTTGGGCGCTGCATAAGGTATCAGACCGAGCTACAGCCGAAGATCTTGTTCAAGACACCTTTCTGGTCGCAGCAGAAAAACTGTTATTGTTCAGGAACGATAGCTCTCCTAAAACTTGGTTGTTCAGTATTCTAAACAATAAGATTGCTGAGCAGTATCGATCAAAATCCAAATTTACAAAAGTGACTATTAGCAGTGGGGGAACACTTAATGATTTCTTTGATGAAGAGGGAAATTGGAAAAAGAATATTGTTGCAAGTGAATGGGAATCTGTCGAACCGAATCTTTTCGATAATCACGCTTTCATTGAATCGTTCCAGAAGTGTCTCGATAATCTTCCGGTTGAATGGAACAGATGTATTATTCTAAAATATTTAGAGCAAAAAGAAGCCACTTTGATCTGTCAGGAAGTTGGCATTTCACCAACTAATTATTGGCAGATTGTTCATAGAGCAAAGCTGCAATTACGCGAGTGTTTAGAAAAGAACTGGTTCAACAAACATAGAGAGTAATGTGATGAAAGCGTTAATGATTTCCTGCTTAAAAGCCACCGAATTAACCGAGAAACGTCTTCATTTCGGTCTTTCAATTTCAGAATCCGTCCAATGGCATCTGCACACGACGATGTGCTCTGCCTGCAGATTATATTCCAAACAAAGCATGATCATTGAAAAAGCGTTGGAAAATACCATTTCACAAACATCCCATTCTACACGAATAAGCGACGCTGAAGCACAAAGTTTGGTTAATAAAATTTTAAAGAAATAGACTGTCAGGAAATCACCTCCCCTGCAACTAATACGGTGTGGTCAAACAATACATCATTTAACGAAAGGACACCGTATGAAATCCCCGATCCAAAACACAATCTTCGCCGGAATTGCCGGCACCATCGTGATGACAATTATCATGTTTCTCGCTCCATTGATGGGCTTCCCCAAAATGAACGCTGCAGAAATGCTATCATCAATGATGGATTTCCCAATTCTTGTCGGATGGACAATGCATTTTATGATTGGTATCGTATTTGCATTAAGTTACAGTTTTATTTTCCTTCGTGTGGTAAAGATTGAAAATGTCATTGCGAAAGGTGCACTATTTGGATTCGGTGTGTTCATATTCGCCCAGATCATGATGGCGGTGATGGGTGCCATTGTGGGATCTATGCCTCCCCCAGAAGGCGGAATGGCTCTCCTGATTTTAGGAAGTATGATCGGTCACATTATGTATGGAATACCGGTGGCCATTGTCGTACAATCCCAGTTAGCATAAGGTACTGAAGTTCATTGCTCAAGGGTCTCAACAAATACTGCCTGAGCGTAATTGCTTGGGCATTGTTATTGGTATTGCTTTCACGGTTAAGGATGAGATGATGAAGCACCGTTTTCATGACACGATTCAAATGGACATTATTTGTAACTATTCAGAGATGGTAACAATCAATATTCTATCATCGTCATTCTAAACGAGTTCTGCTGTTTTATAACCGACGAAGTGAAAATCCGATACGAAGAGTAATACATTCGATGATGTGTACTACAGATTCTTCGCTGCCTGCCCGACTGTGTCGGTCAGGCGGGCGCCCAAAATGACCAATATTTTTAGCCTAACTAAACTACCTACCGCCTAAAGGCGGTAGGTTTGGTCTCGGCTAAAGCCGACTCAAGTCTCCCCGCTTATAGAGAAGTCTGA
>JALNZH010000189.1 GCA_023229405.1 Bacteroidota bacterium | reverse complement strand
TCCAGCTGTTGTTTTGTTGGATATTAAAATGCCGAAAGTTGACGGCATCGAAGTCTTGCGGATAATGAAATCAACCCCGGAGCTGATGACTATTCCTGTTGTAATGCTGACGTCGTCACGGGAAGAAAACGACCTGATCGGGGCATACAAACTGGGTGTCAACGCCTATGTCGTAAAACCAGTTGATTTTTCGGCGTTTACACAAGCGGTCAGCCAACTCGGATTGTTCTGGGCGATTATCAACGAAACGCCGGGTGAGATACGGTAAAATTGAAAGGATACAGAACGATACTCCTGATTACCAAAAAATTGACACTATGGATAACATCATTAATATATTACATCTCGAAGATAATGTCACTGATCATGAATTATTATACGAACTATTGAAAGAAAACGGACTGAATGTGCGAATCGATCGCACGGAAACAAAAGAAAATTTTCTTGAACGTGTTCGGTCGTTCCCGTATGATCTTGTAATCTCGGATTTTTCTCTCCCGGCTTATGACGGGAAATCCGCACTGTCCGATCTGCGGAAGGAAAATTTGGATGTGCCGTTCATTTTTGTCTCCGGAAATATCGGCGAAGAGTTCGCGGTCGAAAGCCTGAAACATGGTGCGACGGATTATATCCTGAAAAATAATCTAAAACGACTTCCCTCCGCTGTGTTACGCGCAATGTCCGAATGGAAAGCAAAACGTCTACAGTATACAATAGAAAATGAACTTCGGGATCGTGAACAATTTATCCAAAAAGTGACCGACACGACTCCGAATATCATTTATGTCTACGATCTGAAAAACGACCATATTGTGTGGATTAACAACAGCGTTAAAACCATCCTCGGTTATGATCCCATGACGATCCGGAACACCAAACAAGCCGCAAAACATTATTTCCATCCGGAAGATCATGAAAAATTCAATGCAATCGAAACATGGCGTACACCTTCCCACGGCGGTGAAATCGTTGATTATTCATTTCGAATGAAGAATACCTTGGGAAAATGGCGGTGGTTTCATTCACGCGCTACCATTTTCAGCGTTGATAGTAACAAAATACCGGAACAGATTCTCGGAATCGCCGAAGATATCACGGAGAAGTTGGAATTGGAAGCGCAATTATACCGGTCGCAGCGCATTGAAAGCATTGGCACACTCGCCGGCGGAATTGCCCACGATCTGAACAATGTCTTTGGCCCGATGCTTTTGGCAATTCCGATGCTTCGACGACAAATGCCTGACGAAAATAGTAAGAAGTTCCTCTCATTGATCGAAAACGGAATCCATCGCGGGTCGAACATGGTGAAACAAATTCTGATGTTTGCGAAAGGGAGCCAGATCGAGTCCGAGGTACTGAGTCCGAAGCTTATTATTGATGAAATTGAAAATATCATGCGCCAAACATTTCCGAAAGCCATTGAAATCCGTGTCGTGTATGATAAAGGAGTTTCTCATGTCGTTGGAGACAGAACACAACTGCATCAAGTATTATTAAATCTTTGCGTGAATGCACGCGATGCAATGCCCAATGGAGGAATTCTCACGCTTTCGTGCACAATGACGCAGCTACAACATCCCAAACAGGTTCGGACACAGAATATCAACGCAGGTTCATATATTGAAATTTCCGTAAAAGATACCGGCACCGGCATCTCCGAAGAGATTCTCGGCAAAGTATTTGATCCATATTTCACGACGAAAGAAGTTGGAAAAGGAACCGGAATCGGTCTCCCTACTGTACAATCCATCGTTCACAATCATCACGGTTTGGTTGATGTTAGCAGCACAGTCGGATCGGGAACGACCTTTACGGTCTATCTCCCTGCAAAATCTTCAGCACTTCAAAACGTTCCAATAATCAATTCTCCGTTACCGCTGGGTCAAGGTGAATGTATCTTGGTCATCGATGATGAATCGTCGATGTTGCAAGCAGCAAAAGCGGCTCTTGAATCGAGCCATTACAAAACAATTACTGCACGGGACGGTGCAGAAGCGGTAGCGGTATTTGCCATGCACGCAAAAGAAATCGACATGGTGATATGCGATATGAATATGCCGCTGATGGATGGCAGTAAAACTGTGCCAGTGTTGAAAACGCTGCAGCCGTCGATAAAAATTGTCATCGCCAGCGGTAGTCCGGAAATGGCCGCGGAAGAAAAATTAATGGAAGTATACGGCGTAGTGCTGATGCCGAAACCGTACACTGTTGAAAAACTTCTCGTGACGGTAAATACGGTTCTGAAATCGAGATAATATTTATCCCTGCTTTCCGGTCGTACCATGGTACGACCGGTTGGAGGAAATAATACCCACAGTCAATCCCATTGCGGCGATCATCATCCCAAACCAAAACAACATTTCTCCGAGGATAAATGCATCGTCGATCATCTCCCACCCACGCAGCAAATTTCTCCAGTCATGGTGCGCTTTGCTCAATCCTCCGATCAATGGAAGCTGCAGCACTGCCGCATCCTTCACATAGATACTCACATCCACAATACTTACACCGGTAAAGAACAGAGCCACACTGGAAAGTGACGATCCTTCACGCAAGGCAACGATATACCAAATGACGGGAATAAATATTTGATTGAGCGAACCACCCAGGATGGAGATCGTTCTTCCGAACAAAGAGAAGAATAGATGTCCCGCTTCGTGGAGATACAGCAGGATCAGATGTGTAAACCATAACGGTCCGGGAAGATCAAAGAATCGTGTCGGAGTGTATAAATGGAACGGCATCAGAATAAATACATACAGCAGAAGTGCATAGCCTGCAAAAGAAAAATAGATGCGGGTGTTGTTCATACGGGAAATGCTGCAGTGGAGAAAAACAAAGTCCCGCACAGGGCGGGACTTTGATGAACATGATGATTACGGTGCCGGAACTTCGACCTTTTCCTTCTTGTAGGTCTTTTTCCGCTGGACGCTCTTCCGTTTCCGCAGATATTTCTTCTCAATCTGCTGCTGATCGGCGGAAACTTTTTTCTCTTCCTCTTCTACATCCGGATATTCGTAGATCTCGTATTTGAAGTTCCGCATGATAATGTTGTTACCGTTGCGGCCAAGCACATACTGCGGAAGAATCGGAATCTTACCACCGCCGCCGGGCGCATCGATCACATATGCCGGAATCGCTAGGCCGGATGTATGTCCACGAAGCTTATCCATAATTTCCAGGCCAACGCTTACCGGCGTTCGGAAATGATTTGCTCCCTTGGTGATATCCGCTTGGTAAAGGTAGTACGGACGGACACGAATCGCCAACAATTTACGCATCAGTTCCAGCATCACATCTGGATCGTCGTTCACCCCTTTCATCAGCACCGCCTGATTTCCCACCGGAATACCGGCGTCGGCGAGCATTTCGCAGGCGCGCTTTGCTTCCGGCGTAATTTCCCACGGATGGTTAAAATGGGTGTTCACGTATACGGGATGGTATTTCTTGATCATATTCACCAGTGCCGGAGTAATACGCTGCGGAAGCACACATGGCATTTTAGTGCCGAGCCGAATGATTTCTACATGAGGGATTGCACGGAGTCCGGCGATCACCTTTTCCAGCATCACATCGGTCAGCATCAGCGGATCACCGCCGGAAAGAATCACATCGCGTATCTCCGGATGCGCGGCGATATAGTCAAGTCCGGTTTGAATGTACTTCATGCTGATTTTACCGGAATCACCCACCTTGCGTTTGCGTGTACAAAAACGGCAATACATGGAACATTGACTGGTTGTCAGAAACAATACTCTGTCCGGATACCGGTGCGTGATGCTCGGAACGGGACTATGCGCATCCTCATTCAAAGGATCATCGGGGAATCCATCTTCTTCCAGTTCTTTTGCATCAGGAATACATTGCAGCCAGATCGGATCGCCGGGATACCGAATCAAACTAAGATAGTACGGATTGATTCGGATATGAAACAACGAATTCAGTTTTTCGGCTAGTTCTTTATCAAAGCCGAATCGGTCGACCAGATCCTTACCGCTGTCAACGCTTGCTCTTAGCATTTCCTGCCAGAGTTCCATAAAATAATGCCTTCTGTTGTGAATGAATATGAATTAAAAAAACTTTTACAAGTATTTACCGTAAATGACCAGGTCATCATTCGGTTTATAATATTCTTTAATGTGCGCCAGTTTTTGAAATTTTTTCCGTTCGTAAAATTGACGAGTATTATCGTATTTGCTGGTGGATGAAGTCTCCGCAATCAACAATCTTCCGCCCCGTTGCCTCAGCACATCTTCAGTATAGTTCAGCAGTACCGTCCCGATTCCTTTGCTGTGCGTCGCCGGATCAACAGCGATCCAGTATAAATCGTATGTTGCTGTGGTCGCCGGCGTCGGTCCGATACAGATGTAACCAAGCACCTTTTCATCACTGTCGATATAGGAAAAGAGTTCATAATCTTTTTGATTCGGATCGTTTAGGTAAATCTCCATCAGTTCTACCGCGATGCCGATCTCTTCTTCACTGAACACCCCTGTTGCCGTAACGATTGAGCGTATTGTTTCAAAATCCTGACGTTCCGTCCTTCGTACGATCATGACCTCTTCTTCTCGATCCTTCGGTCAACGGCAAAGCCGACAATCTTTCCGATTGCTTCGGCGTATGAAAGACCATATGTCTTTACCGAACGAAAGTATCCTGCATCATCTGACAGGTCGGGATTTGGATTTATTTCCAGCACATACGGCTTCATCTGTTTCGATAACCGGATGTCAACCCGGGCATAATCCCGGCACGCCATCAATTTATAGGCGCGTAATGCGACATCCTTCACTTCATGTTCAACATCCAGCGGCAGCATCGCCGGACAGACTCCTTTGGTTCCTTCAAACTCTTTCGTGCCGTCCATCCACTTTGCATCGTACGTCACGATCTTCGGATAGTCAGCCGGCAGTCCCGAAAAATCGATCTCGGAGATTGGCAGCACCAGCGGCGGATTGTTACCGATGATAGCAACGTTCAGCTCGCGTCCTTCAATGTATTCTTCAATAATTGCAGCTTCGCGAAACTTCTTAACGATGAAATCAGTTCTCTTCACCAAATCCGGGAAGTTATAGACGATAGAATTATTATCGATTCCCACGCTTGCATCTTCCGCGCTCGGTTTTACGATAATCGGAAACGACATCTCAAGATGCTGTTCAGACAACGTGGATGCATCTCCGACCAGTTTGAAATTCGCCGTAGGGATTCCGTTGAACATCAGCATCTCTTTTGTCCGCGCTTTGTTCAGACACATTCCCAATGTCAGCGGACCCGAACCGGTATAGGAAATTCCGAGCAGTTCATAAATACCCGCAACATGCATTTCATGGATTGCATCATCACCGAGACTCTCCACCATATTAAAGATCACATCCGGCTGCATCGCTTTTAAATATGCCAGAAAACGATCCAGATCGTCGGACATGTTGAAGATAGATGTTTCATATCCTATCGCGCGCAATGCAGACTGGATATCTTCTTTTTCTTCGATAACTCCTACTTCTGACAGATCGATCTTACCGTGTTCTCTCGCCGCCGAGACCCACACTCCGTGATGAGCATGCTCCACTCCGGCATTGAATGCAAATTCCCGTCCATTATCGGTTTCAACTGTCGGCTCATTATAGATAATCGCTATGTGGATCGGCTGTGACATTATAGACGGTACCGTGTTATTCCTGCATCAAGAACTGCGTTCAACATTTCGTTATAGTTCAGTCCTGCCATTCTTGCCGCTTTAGGAAAACACGAATTATCTTCAATTTTGGGAAGAATTCCTGGCAATGGATTGATTTCAATAATATTCGGTCTGCCATTTTTGTCCAACCGAACATCGATTCTGGACCAGTCCCGGCACCGAAGAGCGTTATAGGTATTTCGGCAGAGATCCTCTATAGCCGTTTTAAGCGGGCTGGTTAGTTGCGCCGGGCACGCAAATATTTCCAAAGGATTCGATGATTGATCCCAGATCCATTTTGCTTCGTAGGAATAAATTGGATTAACACCAGAAGGAAGTGAATCAAATTTAATTTCCACGATCGGCAGTACTTTCACGTCATTCCCATTGCCAAGCATCGCAACAGTGAATTCTCGTCCCGGTAAAAATTCTTCGATCAGCGCAGGTTGTTCATACTCTTCGATCACTTTCGTCACTTGATCGTTCAACTCAGCTGTCGTATAGACCAGCGATTTATCAAAGATCCCTTTACTCGATCCTTCGTAGAGCGGCTTCACCATCGCGGGAACGGGAAAGTCGAGTAAACGAAGTTCGGAAAGTTTTGAGACGACGGTAAATTTCGGATTAGCGATGTGATAATAAGAAAGAATTTCTTTTGCACGGGATTTATCAAGGCAGATGCCGAGTGTCAGCGGATCGGAACCTGTGTACGGAATATTCAGCATCTCTAACATTGCTGGAATCTGCGCTTCACGCGACGCACCAAAACGTCCTTCAGCAATGTTGAACACAATATTCGGACGATGTGCACGAAGCGAATCGTACGCTAGTTCATCGGCTTCAATAAGGGAGACAGTGTGGCGAAGGGAAAGAGCATCGCGGACGGCGTGGATCGTTTCAATCGTATCCCACTCCGCGTACGCATCTGCGCTTGAAGTTGCTTGTATGTGTGTGTGAGTCGTATATTGCTGTTGACTCGAAGGTTGAGCGACGATCGCTGCGACTTCGTTCTCTTCCTTCTTCACGTTGTAGACTAATGCTACATCCATTCAGAAGAGTACCAAAAAAATATTTTGGTTACCTTTCACAGTTTGTTAGAAAATTTTTCATCATCGTTCATCTCCTCCAAAAAAATCTTCGCTGCTTCGATGATGCCGGTCATTGTTGTATCAAAGAACGTTCGAGCGGTCGTTTTGACATTCAAAATTCTATACTAATATACGGAATTATACAGAGTTGTCAAGAGCTTGCGACACTTTTTCAGGTTGACGACGGTGTTCCCAAGACGGTCATGTCGATGATGAAAAAATATTTTTTCGCATCTTAAAAAAAATAATCCCGCCGGATAATCGTTGAGAGGGACGGTGATGATGAATTAAAAATTATTTTCTTATCGGACTTTGACGACGACCATCGTCATTTCGTCATGCTGCACGGTATCTCCCGCAAATTGATTTGCATCGCGGACAACGATGTTGAAATCCTTTGGCGAAACATTCCTTTGCTTCGGCATAGGATTTCAACAGCCGGGTCTCGTTGAACTCTTCCCCGCCGTATTCCTCACTTCGTTGAAGCCATCCGTATAGTAAACCAGAATATCTCCGCTTCGCAGATAAAAACTCCCTCTCTTCCAAAAACTGAATTGAACAATCCGCCGTTATCCAAATCCAGCACAACCTTTTTCGGCGTAAGAAATTTCCGCATTTCGTCACGTAATCCTACAGGGATGACAGGATTCTGACCGGCGGGGGA